>JAJRYW010000146.1 GCA_024275555.1 Calditrichota bacterium
CTGTGGAGCGCAAAAGACTCCGGTAGCCCACAGATTTCTCTCCCGGCCAACCGGGATTGAAATGACTTGGGGTACGGAGCACGTCATTTCGAACCCGGGGATGGGTGAGAAATCTGTTGGTAGAAAAAACTATGTGGAGTGCAAAAGACTCCGGCAGCCCACAGATTTCTCGCTTCGCTTCGAAATGACTTGTGGAGGTATTATTTTAGTTTGTCATTTCGACCCCAGGGACGGGTGAGAAATCTGTTGGTAGAAGAACACTGTGGAGCGCAAAAGACACCGGCAGCCCACAGATTTTTTTCCCGGCCAGCCGGGATTGAAATGACGTGGAGATAAAAAGAAACAAAACAACCGAACTATCTAATTACACATGGTGAATTTTATGAAAGTACGCTTTCTATCACTGACTATGTTGGTACTATTTTTCAGCCTCACAACGGTACAGGCCGGGTTATTCGATGACCGTTATCCCAGCGCCCGAATCATGGGTATGGGCGGCTCCGGCGTGGCAACAGCTACGGGCGTGTGGGCTTCGTATTACAATCCGGCCGTACTCAGCGAAATGAACAACATCGCCCTGGGAAGCGCTTACCAGCGTTTGTTTAACCAGAGTTTTTTCAAAAACTACTTTGGTGCGGGTGTGTATCCATTGCCCCAAAAGTATGGAGCGCTGAGCCTGAGTGTGCAATATTTCGGAGTCGAGAATGAAGGCGAAAGTCTGTCTAGTGAAATCACGGTGGCGCTTTCGCACGGGTTTTATCTTCTGAAGGATATCCACAGCAGCCTGGCTTTCGGCTATTCCATTAAGGCTTACAACTGGAACTTAGCAAATTCGGTGCAGGGGTTAGAACTGGGTAGTGCCACCATTATGGGGGTCGATGTCGGTTTTCAGGCGTCGGTGTATTCGCGCACTTTTATCGGGGTATATTTTATGAACATCAACGCCCCGCAGGTTGGCGAATTTGCCAAACACGACTTGCCCCAACGGATTACCGCCGGCATTTCCTACCGGCCTTACGACG
Source organism: Calditrichota bacterium (assembly GCA_024275555.1). Taxonomy (GTDB): domain Bacteria; phylum Calditrichota; class Calditrichia; order RBG-13-44-9; family J075; genus JAJRYW01. The sequence continues at coordinate 1,023 of JAJRYW010000146.1, forward strand.
GGGTGACCACCAGCCTGGACTTTAACCGCTTGCTCGGCTCCCAGGAAACCGAAGTCTGGGGCGGCGCGGAATTCCAGACGCTGGATTTTCTTTTCTTCCGTTTTGGCGGCACCACCAATCCCAACCGCTTTTCTTTCGGAGTGGGGTTCCTGGTGGAAAAATTTAAAATCGACTATGGAATGCGAACCCACAGTGAACTTGGGGAGACCCACCTGATCGGGTTAATGTATCAGCTTTAATCAATGTGTTTAGGGTCAACCGAAAACGACCACAGGTAGCATGACCTATGAAACCAAGACGTATTCAATCTAATTTGTTCCCGCAGGGGTTGCGGCGCATTGTAATGCTGCTGTTGTTTATCCTGGCAGGCGTGCTGACGGCCCAGGCGCCCCAAACGCCTTACACGCCGGATCACCAGCTCGATATTAATAATGCTACTTACGAGGAGATTGCCCGCCTGCCTGTCCCCGGAGAGGTGGCTGAACGCATCTTCTACCGCATTCAGTACCAGGGGCCGCTGAAGAGCGTCTTTGAATTACGCAAAATCGAAGGCGTCGACCAGGGGCTTTTTCTGGCGATCAAACCGTTGGTGCGGATTGAGCCCTACCAGGTAAAGTCTGAGCGGGAAGAGCGCATTGAGCAACTCTACTATCAATTAGACCGCTGGGCCGGGCGGGAAGGAACCAACCAGGCGCTGGTGGATTCCTGGATCGAGCAGGCCCTGGAGCCAATCGACATCAATAAGGTGCGCTATGATCAACTGCTGAATCTGCAGGGCGTTTCGCCGGTGGATGCCGCAGCGATCATCAAGTACCGCAACCGGGTTGGCGCCATCTCCAGCCTGCGCGATTTGCGCAGCGCCCCTTATCTTTCATATTTCGGGTATCGCAATACCCGTACTTTTGTCTCCTTCGAGCAGAGATCAACCGAGAAAGCGTTTCACGGAAACTTGCTGTTCCGCACTTCCAATACGCCCTTCCTGACCGAGGAAGCGGATGTAACCAGCGCCAGTGTTTCCGAATTAACCGAGGCTTCTCTGTACAACTATCCCGATGTCTACTCCCGGTTGATCGGCACGTACGGCCCGAATTTAAAAATCGGTGTTTCTCACTGGCACTCTTTGAACGAACCCTATTTCAGCAGCGACCTGGGGTTTGTGCGGATTCCCAAGGTCAAGCTTTACCTGGGGCTGGAGAACCAGCGCTGGGGCGGCCTGGAGTTGCGCAAGCTTTACGTGGGGAACTACTCGCTGGCTTTCGGGCAGGGTGTGGTGATGGAAAACACCGATTTTTTCATCCCCCGGAAATCCGGTTTCGGGTTCCGGAAACGCTTTATCGGCCTGGCCGGGGACAACTCCCGCACCCGCGAGTTCAAGTTGAGCGGGGCAGCGGCGGAACTGGCTTATGGTAAAGCGCACCTGTTCCTGTTCGGCAGCTTCGATAAGCGCGATGCCATCCTGAACCGCAATCCCATCCTCTACAAAGGAGAGCTGGTTCAACCGTTTAACCAGCTTATTGTGCTGGATCAACGTTTTAAGTTTGCCCCGAATGATCAGTTGAGAACCACAGATCAATTGCCCTGGCGGGATACGGTGAAGGAACTCCTGATGGGTTTCCATGCCGCTTACGACATTATGCCCGCCACCCAAATCGGCATGACTTATTACGAAAGCGCATACGACCGGCCCCTGCGCCCGGATATCGGCGAAATTGTCGATCCGTCCAACGAAGGACAAATCACCTTAGCCGACAACGAAATTTTTAACAGTTATGGCGGCCCGCTCTCGGACGGAGAAAATATTTTCTGGAGCGGCGCCAAGTCCTTTCGGCGCGTTTACGGGGTGGATGTGCAGTCCGTGATCAACAACGTTGCCTTCCAGGCCGAGTACGCCGAGCTGGATAAAGGAAAATCCCTGGGGCTGTTCGGTTCCGATAGAAACCCCTGGGCCTTTGTTGCCAGCGTCTATATTCAGTTCAACAGTTTTAATATTATGGGGCTTTACCGGGATTACCAGCTTGGTTTCGATAATCCCTACCAGCGTTCCTTCTCCAACTACCGCCGCTTTAAGAGCACGATTTACGAGGATTATTTTTAC
>JAJRYW010000147.1 GCA_024275555.1 Calditrichota bacterium
CACAGTTCTACTTCTTACATCGACACGGATTATTCCAAAACCGGCGGCTATACACATGACCTGCTCAGTTATGACGTTCGGGCATATTATTCGGTAGAGGGTACCTCGGCAGATCCAAGTTGGTATTCGATTTATGGGAGACTCCTTTTTAAATCGGATTCAACCGGCTATGACAGTTTGTCCACGGGGAACTTCCCCAAAGACTTTACAGTTACAAACTATCCCAACCCGTTTAACCTCTCAACCACCATTCGATACTATCTGCCGGAGGCCAGCGCCGTAAGCATAGTAATTTATGATATTCAAGGCCGTGCTGTCAAAATTTTTGATGAAGGTTTCCAGGGAAATGGCTGGCATTCTGCTCGCTGGGCTGGTCTTAGTGAAAATGGAAATGCAGTGGCCTCGGGAGCATATTGGATGAGCATCGAAGCAGGAAAGCATAAAGCAATCCGGAAACTGCTTCTTCTGAAATAATTTAATTGTTATCATATCAATGCCCGGTGTAGTTTGCTCCGGGCACTTTTCATATTGCCTCTCCTGCCTGGCTTGCCCCGGCATCCGCGCCTCGTTGCACCGCGGCGCTTCCCGCAGGCCGGGGCGGAGCCCCTGAGTCCCCATAGGGGTAAACAAGCCCAGGGTGACATGTTCGCTGTCATGCCGGGCAGCGACCCGTCCATCCTCACCTCGCCGAACCGTTGCGCTTCCAACTTTCCCCGCGTGAAAATGACAGTAGCACCCAAGACCATTTTTTCTAATTGTATTAACTTCCAAAATTTCTTTAATTTATGGCGATTGTCAACATCGTATCACCCAACACCTACGAAGTATTTTTCGCTTAAGTTCATCAATCGATGCCGAAAGGGTTCATGTGGATTTTGTTCAGTATCTTCCCCCGGTTTTAGCTAATTCTGCGGCGTTGCTCCCGTTTTTGATTAAAGAATCTCCGATCAGCTTCCCGGAGAAGCTCAAAAAACTGGCCCTGGCCATGTACACCATCATCATCTGGGTGGGCTATTTTATTACCCTGGTGATCGGCCGCCAACTGTTTTACCTGGAAAGCCTGACCATCCTGCTGCTAATCATTAGTTTTGTCTTTTTCCTGCTGGTTCTGCGCAACATCGTGCGTGACGACAGCCCCATTTCCAAAGCCTCGCTCTACTACATGCTGGCCCTCCTGTTCGTGTCGATGGGATTTACCAACTACAGCGCCCCCTCCAATCAGGTGATCATCCTGCTGCCCCGCAGCGGGGTTCAGGAGGTATATGTGGAAGACCAGAGCGGGGTGCGGATTAACCTGAATTACCGGCGTGGGTGGCTGGAAACCGGGATAATCTTAGATAAAAATCGTTTCGAAAACATCCGCAGCATTGCTATCAACACTTCCGAAAACGGGGAACGCGTCTACTTCCGCGACCAACTGATACAAGCCAATCAACGAGGATTTGGGGAATTGTATGACTTTTCCAACTAAACTTCCTGCTCCGCCGCACACCGGAAAAAATCCAGTTGCCATCTTCATCGGCCTGCTCCTGCTGATCATGTCTGCCGGTCCCCTTCAGGCGGAAATTCGCGGCACGGTGATCCGGGGGAATTACCGGCCGGTCGGTTACGCCCAGCACTACCAGATTTTCGAAATCATGGCCTACGACCCGGAAAGCGGCAACACTTACAACGGCGAGTTGGATCAATTGGGGAATTTCACCATCTTCGGGCTGAATCAGCAACAGCAGGTGAAGTTGAGTTGGGTAAGCAACCAGCCGCTGCGCCAGTTTGCCCTCTGGCCGCTGAGCTACACACCCTCGCCGGGGGCAATTTCTTACCGCAACTGCTTCCGGTTTAAGAAGATCAATGACATCTACTTCATCGAAAAACAAAACATTCTCAACCTTATCAACGAAGGAAATTTTTCCGGCGCAGATGAGCGACTGAAACAACTGGAAAAGTTATACGAGTTCACCCGTGGGGAAGACGGCGCGTTGTCGGATAAAATTCTCACTTTCAAGTTTAAAATTTTGCAGGAGATGACGGTTGCCGCCTCAAATTTTCGCAGCCTGGGCCGCAGCCGGGTCAGCGATGACATGATTGCCCGGGAACGGGAATGGTACAAAAAGATGACCCTGGTCGCCAATCCCGTCGCCACCCGGAAGCGCTTTTACCGGGTGATTATCAGCTTAAACGCCTGGGCAAATTTTTCCCGGGAAGCCTACCGGAAACGCCTGGCCGCCTGGCCTTCCAGGTCGCTGGATTCCGGGGGCCTCGACATGTTTTACCGGGAAAAGGAAACCTACCTTGAGTGGATGGCGGAGGATGTTCAGTTTACGTTGAATCGCCTCGCTCAACCGCAATGCGACACCTTCATGGAACAGTTAGGTCTCCCGGAGCGCCTGGACTTGTTATCCGAGGGTCAGCGAAAGGCCTGGAAAAAGCGCCGGGACCTACTGGCGAAAGAGGCCGACAAGGTGAATCTCAACAAACTGATGAACCTGCTCAGCGCCCTGGACGCCCTGCGCGCCCTGGCAGTGCAGGAATAATTCCCCGCAGTAGCGTAATCCCACTTACGTATTTTTTCGTACCAACACCGTAGATTGGCCCGCATCTTCAGAATCATTGTTCATCCCCCAAAAAAGGAGTCGTATGCGATCGACCGTGTTGTTCCTGATCACCCTGGCAGTTCTCTTCCTGAGCGCCTGCAGCCAGTCTTTTAAACTAAAACAAGAAGCTCACATCGATGCGATCGCCCTCTGCCCCCAATACCAGGATTACCTGGATGAAGACGTGCACCTGGCCCTGCAGGAGCTGATTCAGGAGATCATCCGCGACTACCCGGGACAAATCCAGTTAACAGAATGCCAGCCGGATGCGTCTCACAAATTGAATATTTATTTTGAAGTCACCGATCTCTCCGGAAAAAAAGAACGGGTGAAATCGATCATCATTTCTACGCTGGGAACCGCGCTGCCGATCTACCTGATCCTGATCAACAGCCCAATCTGGTTTCCGATCTGGGTGTTCCCCTGGAATACCACTGTTTACAAAATGGATTTGGATTCCGACGCCGAAGCGGAGCAGCGCTTAATTCGCAATCAGGCCAGAACGCTCAATCTTTCCGGCAACCGCCTCCGGCAAATTGAGCGGCAGAAAAAGAAGATCAAAAAGCAGGTTTATAAAATTTTGAGGAACCTGGAAGAACAGCAGGTGAAGGGCAACATTCCGGTTCTTTCCCCGACGGGATGAACGGGCGGGTTAACTCCCTGGTAAAACACTTTTCCCCTGCCAGCCGAGGTGAACGATAGTCATACCGCTTTCCAGCGGCCGGCTGGTGTTTCAAAATTTGTGGGGTTCTCGGCTTCTCCCGACTCCAGGATAGAATTTCGGACTGTCCAACTCTAACGGAAGCATATCGACGCCTGCTAAGCGGAAATAAGCTTCGAGCGAGAGCCAAATCGCTCCGCCGCATCTTCCACTCCAGATTGATGCACAGTTTTCGGAGCAAAATCAGCGCTTTTAAATAATGACTCCAGTCTATGAGCAGGCTTTTAAATGTCCAGTCGCCGGAATGATGATCGTCGTTTTGCCTGAAACCCGGGCTTCAATAATTAATCAATCTTACTGAGTCGCCAGGTCCCGGTCCGAATTATTTGCGGGTTTGAAGGGCCGACCTCAAACTGCTTATAAGTACCCTCAAGCGTCGTTGCCGTTTTCAGAATTCCTTCAACATGGAATTCTTCTTTTGTAACCACGGGTGTTCGGTAGAGAGCAATGGATAAATTATTTTCTCCCCGCGCGCCATTCATTATTTTGTAAACAAGCTCCCGGGAATCAATAGTAAGATTTGCATCACCTGTTATGAAGATGGCGCCTTCGAAGGGCACTTCTTCAAATTCAATCTGCATTGGGATTTCGCCAAGATTACCTTGCCATGTACCGATAAAAGAATTGGGATACTCAGGGGTTGCGTTCTCTATTGTCTTCTCACAACCAATCATTAATAATGTAAAGATGAATACACACTGGAGAGGCTTGAACTTTTTCATTTTATCACCCATTATTCTGTTGAGACAACCAAAAAACCTGTCAATTGCGATAACACTCTATTAAAAGGGACTTCCTGTCCGAGATTATAATTTATGGGCCTTTGTCTTCAAGATAGGGCTGCCGGAGCAAATGTGCAAATAAAAATTACCGGGCCTGTTCTTGCGGATGACAATGCTTATTTACGATCCGGATGTTTCCCGGGAATACCCAGCCTGCAAAACAGATTCGGATTCCGACGCCGAAGCGGAGCAGCGCTTAATTCGCGGGCCATCGGGCTGGCATGATGACAATATAATTCCGAGTGTTCGACCGTAATTATAGCAGGTCACTACTGCTATGACATTGGGGCCTTGAACTGTCAACCATCATTCCGGCGATGGCTTGCTACAGGAATATCCAAAAAAGTTATTTAAGTCCTTTCTCATTGAAGAACGATTTATACTTCATGTCTGATTTCAGGATATGATTTATTAGCCAATTCTTTAAGTATGAGAGTATTTCCGTTGGAATAGTTTCCTTATAGGCCATAGTATCCATGCAGAAAGCAACTGTTCTTTTTTTGAATTCCGTGTGCTTTTCTTTATGCAGAGAATATTCCGGATAATCGTAATCTCTCATATATTGTTCTTCCGTTTTAAAATGATACACTGCGTATTGGGTCATTTTAGTCAAAATATCCGAGATTGTTTCCGAATCGACTTTTGCGTCCTTCATTTCGATCAGTTCATTGATCATCCTGATTAGTTCCTTGTGTTGCGCATCAATCTCGCGGATACCGACACTGAAGCTTTCATTCCAAATTATCTTTTCCATGCAGAGATCCTTTTTTTTTGTTTTTTGTCTATATCTGGATTGATTTTGAGAAAGTGCATAACTTCTTGTTCATTAACCCCTTCTCCCGTCCGCAGAGAGGTTTGGAGTGAGGTTGAAAATTAGCAAGAAACACACACTCGGGCCGTATTAAACCTTTTCGCGTTTTTTGACCTCGCCCCCATCCCCTCTACAAAAAAGTAAGGGGAGCTTAAAGTTATAATTTGCAGACTCTTATTCAACTTCCAAAAGGAGAATAAGCGACAGGGCTATTGAACAAATTCAACACTCGTTTGTGAACGCAACAAAGGATTATTGTAATCTTTTGTTTGAGATGTGACTTCCGCTGCACCTAAATCAATCTATCACAAGAAACGTTCTCTCCGGCAGGTGTAAAGTAAGGGCGCTTAAATATTTTGATACTAACTTCTTGTTAAATCCTTAAAAAACAATATACCAATTATTTTAAAATATAGGCCGCCTACTTATACTCTAAATAATTTTGATTTAATATAGGGATGCCGAAGAAAATGTGCAAATTAAAAGTTGCCGGTCGGCACTTTTGGAACGCTATGATTGTTTACTATTACTCCTGGTGCACCCTCCTAAAAGCAGGAAGACTACGAAGCCGCCTTACTTTTCAGCACTTCTTTGATCATCGTGGAAAGGTCTTCAATATCATACGGTTTGCGCAGGAAGGCCGCAATTCCCCGCTCTGCCTTGTTCCAGTTCTCCTGCTCGGTGTAACCGCTGGAGAGCACCACTTTTATCTGCGGGGCAAATTCCCGGAGAGCTTGAATGGTTTCCAGGCCGTTCATTTTGGGCATGGCAAAATCGACAATGGCCAGGTGGATGTCGTTGGTGTTCTTAACGATCTGTAGCGCCTGCTGGCCGCCCTCGGCCAGGTAGACATTGTAGCCCAGGTGCTTGAGCAGATCGCCCAGGGATTCCCGGATCATGGCCTCGTCATCCACCACCAGGATATTCTCGGCGCCGGGCTGGGCGGCTAAACGGCCGGGGGCAGGCTGTTCCGGAACCGCGCCGGCTAAGACCGGGATCAGGTAAATATGGAAGCGCGCGCCTTTCTTTAACTGGGATTCCACGGAGATATAGCCGTTATGACTTTTGATAATTCCATAGGCCGCCGACAACCCCAGCCCGGTGCCCTTTTGCACGCCCTTGGTGGTAAAGAAGGGATCAAATATTTTGTAGATCTGGTCATCGGGAATGCCCACGCCGGTATCCGAAACGGTGATGCGCACATACTTCCCACCCTTAACGGTAGAGACAGCGCCGGCGCGCACCTCCTCGAAAGCCGTGGTGAAACTCAGCACACCCCCGTCCGGCATAGCGTCGCGGGCGTTCATGGCCAGGTTGATCAGCACCTGGAAGAGCTTGGTGTCGTCCCCCTGAATATTGGGGATATTGGGGTCCAGTTGAGTACGGATTTC
>JAJRYW010000148.1 GCA_024275555.1 Calditrichota bacterium
ATCCTGCACGCGGAAAATCTCGCCGGTTTGTGCATCGACCAATACTTCCCAGTCGCCGTAGTTCTCTTCGCGCGGCACTAACACAATGCGGTGCGCCAGGCGGGTTACGCCCCGGTTATAGTAGACGATGGTTTCCTTTTTTTCAAAATTGAGCGCGCCGCGTATGCCCAGGTACCCCCGCGCAGCTTGATCTGCTTGTTCCAGGCTGATGGCCGCACGGGAATTTTCCAGTTGCGCCAGGGGCTTGTAGCCGCTCATCACCAGCGTAACCGCATTCGAACGGTTTAAATTGACCACAATGTCGCCTTTGTAGACCGGGTAGCCGTGCAGGTACTGCTGAAAACGCACATGCAGGCCGCCCGGGGTTTCCCGTGTGGAGGTGTGAACCAGGTCGGATAAGTCCGGCTGCATCTTCAACACCCGGTAATTTTCGCGCAGGTATTGGCGCGCCATGGCCTCGGGAGCGCCGGGCTCTACGGCATAATTCAGGTTGTAAAGCGCCAACGCCGCACCGCTCTCATCGCTCACCCGCATATACGGCAAACGATGCGACGGCTCGATTTCATTGGGAACCATTTCCAGTTGACGATTTGCCTTGGGCTTCTTGGCCCAACTTACGCTGATTCCGGCCAGAAGCATCGAAAGGGCCAGCATCAGTACCACCGATTGTTTGGATAACCTCATAAAGTAAGACTCCTTATGTTGGTAATGGGTTAAAATAAATTGAACAGACCTGTAGACACATCAAGTGAGGAAGGAAGACTCTAACCCGGGAATGAGGATCCGGCAGAAAAAAGTGAGCGCTCTGTAGCCCGGGTCGCTTTTTCAATGAAGCCGCCAATTTCGGGGCGGTGGGAAGATCTTGCCTAAAAACTGATGTGTTTCTAAAAATAATTACAATTCAGGTATGACATTGATCATTGGCTATGTTAAAAACGTCGAATATTATAAACTTTTCTTCTGCCAGACAAATGTTTATTTTGCTTTTTCATGGGGCGATTTTATTGCCCCCTGGAACCCGGGAAAAAGGTCTTTGACCGTTTTGACAGGCAAAAGCGCCAAAGCCGCAAAGACTTTTAATGCTTGCCAGGTTTTAGCGCATCACGCCCAATACTGTTTTTATAGACCTTTATCTTTGCATGGATTCCCGATAAAAGCATACGGGAATGACAAAAGTGACAATTCAATTGTATCAATTACTTAAGGAACGGAGGAGAGATGAATCGGGAACTCAGGTACAAAACCTTTCCGGGGGGGAAGATGCTCAAATTGATTAAAGGCGATATCACCGCCGAGACGGTGGACGCCATTGTTAACGCGGCCAATTCCCGTTTGCAGCACGGCGGCGGGGTGGCCGGGGCAATTGTGCGCAAAGGGGGCCGGATTATCCAGGAGGAGAGCAACCGCATCGGCTTTGTTCCGGTGGGCGAGGCGGCCCTGACCGGCGCGGGGGCGCTGCCGGCCCGCCACGTCATCCATGCGGTAGGACCGCGCTGGGGAGAAGGCGACGAAGATATGAAACTGAAAAATGCCGTGGAAAACAGCTTGCGGCTGGCAGAAAAAGAAGGCCTGAAGACCATCTCCATACCGGCAATCAGCTCCGGTATTTTCGGCTTTCCCACGGAGCGCTGCGCCGGGATCATCCTGCACACCGTGGGCAGTTATTTTGAGGAACACCCCGGGGGCTCCCTTCGGGAAGTGCGGATTTGCATCATCGACGAGCCGACTATGTCGGTCTTCCTGGGCAAGTTTGATGAGGTGTTTGCGTGAATATCGCCCAACTGCCCAAGATTGAACTGCATCTGCACCTGGATTGCTCGCTGAGCCTGGCCGCGGTGCAAAGCCTGGATGCTTCGGTTACCGCAGAGCAGTACCGGAAAGATTTTGTTCTGGACAGCAAGGCAGCGGATTTAGCAGATTTTCTCCGCCGGGTTCCTTATATTCTGAATTTGCTGCAAACCGGGCCGGGCCTGCGCACAGCAATGGCGGATTTGTTTGATCAACTTCAGGCGGACCGGGTGATCTATGCGGAAATCCGCTTTGCCCCGCTGCAGCATGTGGCGCAGGGGTTGTCTCCCGCCCAGGTGGTGGAAATTACCGCAAAGGCGCTTGCCGAGAACATTGCCCGCACCGGGATTGAGGCGCGACTGCTGCTGTGCACCCTGCGTCACTTTTCGGAGGCGCAGGGGCTGGAAACCGTGCGCCTGGTGGAGCAATTCCGGGAGGCCGG
>JAJRYW010000149.1 GCA_024275555.1 Calditrichota bacterium
AGCGAGATTTAACCCGGCCCCGGTCAGGCTGATCAACGCAACCTGCATCTGCCTGTCCGCATTCATCAGCCGGTAAATATTCGCCAAATAAAAGTAAATTGGCAAGACATACAAATATCCCAGCAAAAACATTTCCCCCGGAAGCGCCAATCCGTAAACATAAGTGAGTATCCCGTAAACCAGGCCCGTTCCGGGGATCAGGGCCGTCAGTCCCAGCAGCGTCAGTTTGCGCTGCAGGGTGCGCATGGCGGCAGCCTCCAGCCGGAAAATATTTTTCAGAAAGGGCGCCAGAACCAGTGAGGCGATGCTTTGCAGGAAGGCCAGAAAGGTGAGCAGAATCTGGTAGACGCCCACCTCTTTTTCGCCGAGGAAGAAGGCCAGGCAGTAGAGATCGGTGCGGGATTGCACGTAGCCCAGGAACCCGGGCAGGAAGAAGGCCAGGCCGGCGCGAAGGAAACCAAGATCAAATGCGCCGACGAGCCGGGCCCGCAGACGCTCCCTAAAGGCCGGCAGGTAGAAAGCAAGTTTGAGCGTTGCCGATGCACCGAAAATCAAGAGCAGGGAGGCAACATCCAGTTGATTCCTCAGTAGCACCACCCCGGCGACCATGGCAAAAAAAGTCAGCATTTCGGCGGCAATTGCCAGGCGATATCTTTGGAAGTAGATGATAAAAACATCGAAGGCTTTGTGGGAAAAACCGGCCGCGGCCCAAAAGAGAAGCAATATTTTTTCGGTAAGGGTAAACCCCGGCAGCAGGAACACGATCAAGGCAAAAATTAGCAGGAGCGGCAGGCGGCTGAGCACATTGGTCTGCCAGATTTGATCCAGCTTGCCCGGTTGACGGCTGAACTCCCGCAGCACATACTCGCGATGGCCCCAGGAGATCGCCATGGCGCCCAGGTTGAGCACGATGAGCGGGTAAACGAACTTCCCCCATAAATCGACCGAGGCCCATTTTACGGTCATCATCGAGGCAACGACGAGCCCGGCCTGGGGCAAAAAGATGAAACCGCCGTGGGCCAGCACCAGCGCGAGGCGTTTGCGAGTTTTTAACCACCTACTCATCGGCTACCGGTCTCTATAATTTTTTTGACGCAGAAATACGCTGATCATTCTGATTTTCGCTGAGAAAATCCTTTCCATTATCTCGCTACCGTGCACTTTTATAGCCACTGATTTGCACTGATTAACACGGATATGATAGAATACAACTAAAATATTTCTGCCTTAGTTAATCAATATCCTCAATTTTGAGTGAAAATATCTATAAAAAAAACCATTATAGACCCGTGAATTAGTATGAAAATGAAATTGTTTGAATGTGATGAACGAGTTTCCCATGAAAATTCCCCACCCCAGCCCTCCCCGAAATCGGAGAGGGAGGCCGGTTTCCCTCCCGGCCAGCCGGGAGGGATTAAGGGGGGACATTAATTATTGCATAAAGGCAACTACACAAATACATTGCATTTTTTCGGAAACTAATTCACGTCTCAATAAAGAGATAATAAATCCGTGAAAATCAGCGTTCATCTGTGTCCAATTTAAAATGTGCACGGTAGTGAATCCATTATTCATGCTGAAAACAGGGCATTTTCCCCTGTGCGTTCGCGCGGTTTTGCGGCAACATTTTATCATTGTTTTGCCAGCACATGCCGGAAATTGCGCATGGCAAACTTCAGGGTGCTCCAAAAGCTGCGATGTTCGCTGCGGATGTATACGTAGAAGTAAATCAGCCCGAACCACCCCAGGAAAAGGCGGTTGGGTTTCAGGAAGATCAGCTTCCTGATCAGCGGAAAGGTTCGCGGCCAGAGCACCGCCGTCTGGAAAAATTTCTGCAAATTCTCCATTTCGCGAATGTGGGGCAGGTTCAAGTGGGAGTTCAGGAAAAACGATTTCGAGAGGGCGTTGTATTCGAACTGATCGTCCAGAAAACCGTTTTTGACGGCGTAATCGGTCAGTTCCGTCCCGGGGAAGGGAGCAAAAATAGAGCACCAGGGATAATCGCTTTTGATTGTGATATTCAGTTCCACCGTCGACAGCGCATCTTCCAGCGTCTCTTCCGGCAGCCCGACGATGTTGTAGGTGCGAAATTTTATCCCGGCCCGGTGCAGCAATTCCGCCGCCCGGATAATCTGCGCATCGGTAAGTTGTTTCTTGAGCACGCGGTTGCGCAGTTGCTCGTTCCCGGACTCGACGCCGAAGAACACCGAGCGGCAGCCGCCCTCTGCCAGGCGGAAAGCATATTCGTCGTCGGAGGCCGCCAGGTCGGCCCGCACCAGGCAGATAAAGGGCAGCCCGATTTCCTTTTTATATTGCGGAAGAAATTCATAGAGCCATTTTTTGCTCATCCCGAAGACGTCGTCGGCAAAATAAATCACCCGCACATCGGTGTTGTCCCGCAGTTCGCGGCATTCCTCAATCACCTTTTCGATCCGGCGGATGCGCACATATTTCCCTTTCCCCTGGTAAAGCTCCCGCAAGGCGTCTTCGAAGCAAAAGCTGCAATGAAACGGGCATCCCCGGGAGGTGATGACGTTGCGCACTTGCCGATCCAGGCGGCCGTTCAGATCATCATAAAGATGGCGATCCGGAAAAGGATAGTCATCCGGATCGCTGCGCAGATTTCGCAGGGGGTTTTGCACCAGCTTACCGTTTTTGCGGAAGCAGAGATTGGGGATCGCATCTATCGGCTGCCCGGCATCGAGACGATTGAGAATTTCCAGCGTGGTTTCCTCGCCTTCGCCCCGAACGAGGTAATCCACCTCCCCCGCCTTGGCAAAATCGGGGAAGAAGGTGGGATGCGCCCCGCCAAAAATGTTGGGGATGCCCAACTCCCGCTTGATCTCCCCGGCTGTTTCCAGCGCCCAGGAGTGGCTGCCGCTCATAATCGAGAAGGCCGCCATATCCGGACGGAATTCTTCGATTGCCGGGGCAAAGTCTTCCAGCGTGTTTCCGATGCGGAGCTTACATTCGTACCCGTGCTTTCTGAGCATGGCAGAAATATACATCGGGCCCAGGAATTCATATTCCAGATTTTGCAGAAAGAGCAGTTTTGCCATGATTAACGTTCCGTTTGCAAATTGCTGAGACGCCCGGCTAACTCGGCGCGCATCATCCATAAACTGATGGCGAACAATATGGTCATCAGCCAGACACGGGGGTAGAGCAAAATGATTTTTAGCCCCGGGGGATGATAGGCGTTCAGCGGAAACATACCCAGGAAATGGATAAGTACATAAATTCCCCAGACGGCCCGTTTTGCCCAATGCAGCGCCGGTGTGTTCAGGCGGCTTAACAGAATCGCCGTGGGAAAAACCAGCAGCAGGAAGTGATAAGTCGCGCTGGCCGGCAAAAGCAGCATGGCGGCCATTCCCAACAGCGCCAACTGCATGGGAAGCCGTTCGGATAAGGGCCTTCGCTGCCATTGCCGGAAAACCGCCGCCGTCAAACTAATCACAATTGCGAAGAGAACGGCTTTGGCAACCAGGACGCCCGGCGGCCAGTGCAACAGCGGGGCCGGGTTTTCCCGGGCATGGTAGATAAACAGGTTGCGGAACATGCTCTCCCAGGATTGAAAGACCACGCTGTGGATCGACTGCCCGGGGATATCGCCGGAGAGATGGGGCAGAAAAATGGCCGAGATAAAACGGCGGTAGGCCGCCAGGCCAAACACGGCTATCTCCAACAGGGTGATGACCAGCATGGCCGACAGCCCGCCTAGCAGAACTTTCCAGCGTTTATTTAGAGCAAAGACCAGCAAGAACACCGCCGGGAAGTATTTGAGCGACGCCCCCGCTCCCAGGAGCGCTCCTGCCAGAACCGGGCGCTGCCGCCAGAGGTAGTAGCCAAGCAAGATCAGGAATAACAGGGCCAGGTAAAATTGCCCCAGCCGGAAATTGTTGGCCAATCCCGGTCCGGCCAGGAGCAGCAGGTTGGCGCTCACCAGGTAATCCCAACCGGTAATCTTTTTTAGTAAGATGATGCAGGCAAGCAACAGAAGGACATTGGCGATTGTCCAAACCCTTTTGGCCGTCAGCGGCGGAAAGGCGGCCAGCGGCAGCATGATAAAGGCGCTGGCGGGCGGAAAGGGACTGAATTTCCCCTGCTGATCCATCCCGTGTCGGGCCATCTGTTGCTGAAACCAGGTATTGTCATAGAAACCGAGACCGGCTTTTCCCTCGATGACCAGCCGGGAGGCCGTGTAATAATTGGGAAAATCCGATTGAACCGCCTGCCAGGCCGGAATCAGCCCGTAGCGGAGCTGGAAAGCGACCAGAACAACCAGCAGGACAACCTGCCCGGTTTTGATGTAAGCGTTACGATTCATGGCGCACTTTGGGGGAAGTTTCCCGGTGCGGGGATGCCGGATTCACCGCGTGAGCAGCCCGGTTGAGCGTTTTTACGGCCTCCCGGTAGACCCGCTCCACGTCAATGTTCTTCATACAAACTGCATCTTTACGGCAGTCGACGATTTTGTCTTTATAAACGGAAATGCAGGGGCTGCAAATTTCCCCGGCGGTGAGAGCGGTATGTTTTTCTCCCTGGGGGCCGTAATGCAAGGGCGTTTCCGGGCCGAACAGTCCGATGACCGGAATATTCATGGCCGCGCCCAGGTGCAGCGGCCCGGAGTCGTTGCTAACCAGCAATGCCGCCCGGGCAAGCAGCGCCGCCGTTTCCCGGATGGAAAATTTCCCGGCCGCACTGAACACCTGCGAATCCGGCCCGATGAGTTCCCGCACCCTGGCGGAGCGTTCCCGGTCCGCCTTTCCGCCGATGATCACAATACTCAGGTGCGGGAAATCGGCCCGCAGCCGGCGCGCTAATGCGGCAAAGTTCTCCAGCGGCCAGAGCCGTTCCGACACCAACTCGCTGGTGTTGGGATTGAGCGCTACAAATTCCCGGCAATTCTTCTCCTGTAAAACTTCGCTGACTTTGCGGCGGTCCTGCGCCGACACCGGCAGGGGCTGCAAACGCCTATCGAAAATATCAAATTGCAAAGCATCCAGCGAGCGGAGATAGATTTGGGTAATGTGCACCGCTTCGCTGTAGGGAATGGTGATATCAAAAATATTTTTCCCGCTGCCCGCGGGAACGTAGCCGACGGTCAGGCTGCTAAAACTCAGCGCGGTGAGCAGCGCGGTAAACCGGGAGCCGATTTCGAAATCGAAAATAATGTCAAATCGCTCCCGCCGCAGGTAGGCAACTATTTTAACAAACGAGGCCGCTAAAGCGAGCAGCGAGGTAAAATTCAAATAAACGGTGTGGTCGATAAAATCACTGTCCTCGTAAATTCCCCGATTGGGGTGCAGGGTCAGGAAATGAATTTCCGCCTCCGGAAACTGTCGTCTCAAATTGGCAAACACCGGGCTGGCTAATACAATGGTACCGATCCCCCACATTTTGACAATCAGAATTTTGCCGGGATTTTGGGGAAGGGAGCGTTTTCCGCGAAACCAGCGTAGCACTGCTGCCAGCCGGCACAGCGGCATCCCGATTTTACGATCTATCCACCTGGCGGTGTTTATGGATATCATCTTCCGGAATCCATCTGTTAAGGATTGTCACCCTGTTCTCTTCTCTTTTGATTTCTGCTGCAAAGATGTAGAGAGTGCGAACATTCTTTTTGCCAACCCAGATTGGTGCAATCTCGCCCGGTAGCCGTTCCGAAGGAGCGCCTTGGGGGCAAGTTTCAGACATTGGTAGCTGCAAGCTTCAGATTGCGAAGAGGGACATCCGTTCTACCTGCCGCAGACTGAAGTCTGCGGCTACCGAACAGTCTACAAACCGCAGATTGAAGTCTGCG
>JAJRYW010000150.1 GCA_024275555.1 Calditrichota bacterium
AAATTGCATTTTTTAGACATTCTTTAAAAACCGTTGAAACGGTTAAACAATCGCTGCAAGATGTCATTAACACCGGGCTTAAGCCCGGTGTTAATGAGAAAGAAATTATTACATAGCCGTTTTAACGGCTTTCTATTGTGCAATTTGACATGCACCAAAAAAATACATATTGCTCTTTTTAAAACATTACCTTAGGTGCGAAAGTTGAATTTTGAAAACCTCAAAAATATTAAGCGAACCGTAAATGAAGAATGTAGAGATTTTGGATTGCATCGACTGCCTGCCCCGTTGGGGTGTCAATGCCTGCATTGACACAGTCAATGCAATCCAAATGCTCCCATCATGGCAGCGACTTCTAACCGAATATAAAAATTTGGCCATTTTTTTTTCGATTCTTTGCTGTGTTCAGTGGGCTGAATAGTTACAAAAATTAAATTATTTGCAAATAAATGCTGAATAGTAACGAATTATTGAGACGTGAATTAGTTTCCGAAAAAATGAAATGTATTCGTGTAGTTACCTTCAAGCAATAGTAATGTCCCCCCTTAATCCCCCCGAAATCGGGGGGAAACCGGCCTCCCTCCCCGATTTCGGGGAGGGCCGGGCTGGGGAAATTTCATGGGAAATTCGTTCATCACATTCAAACAATTTCATTCTCATACTAATTCACGCCTCTATAAGATGAACAGGATATTAGACAATCCGGTTCATCCCGTCAAAAAAAACTGAATAGTAACGACCTTTTAAAAAAATTTGCTACACAAACTACGGTTTTTTTTAAAGTCCGAAAAACGATTCACTTTGACAAGTAAAAAATCGGGAAGTGTATCCAAATTCCCCGAAAGCGGTTGATTCCCGGGGAAATCCATGCTAAAATTGGTTTTTGCATCCATAAATTGACTTCATTTTGAGATAACTTCAATAGAAGACCGGCCCGTTGTTATGGACAAAAAGCAGATTGCCGCCGTGCTGAAAGAAATGGCGGTGATGATGGAGATACGCGGCGACAACCCCTTTAAAGTGCGCGCCCATCAGAATGCCGCCCGCATCATCGAGGGTCTGAGTGTTGATCTCCCGGCCCTGGTGAAATCGGGCCAATTGCTGGAGATCAAGGGCATTGGCAAAGGGATGGCGGAGAAAATTAGCGCCTTGTTAGACCAGGGCGAGCTTGCCGAGCACCAGGCGCTGAAAGAGGCCATCCCCGGCGGTGTTTTGGAGATGATTAAAATCCCCGGCCTGGGCCCCAAAAAGATCAAACTGCTCTGGCAGGACATGCAAATCACCTCGATTGAAGATCTGGAGCACGCCTGCCGGGCCGGGAAGCTGGCCCAGATGAAGGGGTTCGGCGCCAAAACGGAAGCCAATATTCTGCACAACCTCCAGTTGCTGAAGCAGTTCCGAGGACGATATCTGATCTCCGAGGCGCTGGAAATTGCCGAGGCGCTGGTGCAGCAGCTTGGAGAACATCCCCGGGTAATCCGCTGCCGGTTTGCCGGGAGCCTGCGCCGCGGCATGGAAACGGTGAAAGACATCGACCTGCTTGCCAGTACGCCGGAGGGAGACCGGGCGGCCGTGATGGATTATTTTGCCGGGCTGCCCGGTGCAGCGGAAGTGATCAACAAGGGAGAGAAAAAAAGCACCGTGCGCTTTGCCAATGGCCTGGCCGCGGAGTTGCGCCTGGTTGGCGATGATCAATTCGCACCGGCCCTGCATCACTTAACCGGCGCCAAAGAACACAATGTTGCTATTCGGCAGCGGGCCATACAACGGGGCATGAAAGTGAGTGAGTGGGGTATCTACAAAGGCGAGGAACGGCTCCCCTGTCCCGATGAGCAGACCTTGTTTGCCCACCTCGGTTTGAGTTTTATCCCCCCGGAGCTGCGCGAAAACCGGGGCCAAATCGAGGCGGCCGAGGCGGGTCAACTGCCGCAACTGATCGAGTTGTCCGATATCCGGGGGATGATCCACACCCACTCGGTCTGGAGCGACGGGGTAAACACCATCCGGGAAATGGCGGAAGCCTGCCGGGCCCGGGGATGGAAATACCTGGTGGTCTCGGATCACTCCAAAGCGGCCGCCTACGCCAACGGCCTGGACGAGCAGCGAGTTGGTCAACAACTTGAGGAAATTGATCAGATCAACCGGGAGTTGGCCGGTTTCCGGGTGTTGAAGAGCATCGAATGCGATATCTTAGGCGACGGCCGCCTGGATTTTGACGACGAGACGCTGGCCGGTTTTGAGCTGGTGATTGCCAGCATCCACAGCCGTTTTAATATGGATGAAGTGCAGGCTACCGAACGGATCATCACCGCCCTTAAAAATCCCTATGTGACTATTTTGGGACATCCCACCGGAAGGCTGCTGCTGAGCCGGGAGGGCTACCCGGTCAACCACGAAGCGGTGATTGATGCGGCCGCGGAACTGGGCGTTTCCATTGAGATCAACGCCAACCCGCGCCGGCTGGACCTGGATTGGCGCTATGTGAAATACGCCGCCGATAAAAATGTAGCGATTTCCATCTGCCCGGACGCCCACCGGATCAGCGGGTTAGATGATATCCGCTACGGAATACTGATGGCCCGCAAAGGATGGTTAACTGCAAAGCAGGTGCTGAATTGTTATTCTGCGGAGGAGCTGATCCGATTTGCCGAAAAACGCCGCCGTTAATAATGCAACCCGATCAATGCGAAGGAGATAATTATGTCCCGATGTTCAGTTCTACAAATAAGCCTGTTTTTGCTGGCGGTTTTGCTGTTCAGCGCCTGCCAAAAAAATCAGCAAAAAGCGACTCTCGATGCGCAAAGCCTGCAAAGCGATGCCGTGGAAATCTTTTTGCGCATCAGCGCCGGGTATTCCACTCCGCAGGGCCAGTATATATCGCGCTCCCCGGTTTTTGTGCTCTACCGAAGCGGCCGGGTCGTGTTTAATCAACAGGGCAAATACAGGGAGGCCCAATTGACCACGGACGAAAAAGCGGAATTGCTGGCCAGGCTGGCCGAACTGAATTTACGGAAAATTACCCCGGAAAAGCTCCGGGAAGAAGAAGCAACCCTGGATCATCCGGTGTTCCTCAGCGACGCCGGGAGCGCCATTCTCGGATATCGCCAGGGAGAGCAATTCCGGATTGTTCAGGCCAACGGATTGACGGTCAAAGCCCGGAACTACAAGAATCTGCCTGCCTGGCAGAATTTCGCCCGGATCAACGATTTACTGGCCAACTTCAAGCATAAATCCGCCCGGCCCTACCGCGGCCCGGTTGCAGTCTGTTTTCTGAAAGCGCCGTCTAAAATTATGGCTGCCGGCGCCCCGGTGTTAAACTGGCCGCTCGAAGCGATAATCCCGGTTGTCATGGAAACACTGCCGGTTTCTGCGGATCAGGAGATCGTGGTCGGCCAGCCCGACCTTGCTGAAAAACTGCTGGAAATGAATGGAAAGATTTATCAGAAAGATGAGCAGTATTTTACGGTGTATACCCGGGTTTCCCCTCCGGGTGCGGAACAAACCCGGCAGTGGGGCCGACTGTAAGCAGCCATGATTTTATGGAGAGTCTTGCGGCGGCCA
>JAJRYW010000151.1 GCA_024275555.1 Calditrichota bacterium
AGTCGCAAAGAATTAATTACTTATAATTGCTGACCTAAAAAACTCCGTTTTAAAACCAATATTTAGGTAACAATTGTTAACTTCATTTTTATCAATCCTTTGCGTTCTTGGTGTCTTAGCGTGATGAATTATTCAGGCTAAATAAACCCATTTCTTCTAAAACCGCCGTGCAAACTCCGCATAAAAAGCCATGGCTTTGACCAGGTGCTCGACCAGGGTGTACTCGTTAGGCGCGTGGGCCTGTTCTTCCATGCCCGGGCCAAACCCAAAGGTGGGGATGCCGTGCAAGCCCATCGTCGCCACGCCGTTGGTGGAGAAGGTCCACTTATCTACTAACGGTTCTCCGCCAAATAGACTCCGGCAACTCTGCACCGCGGTTTTCAGGAAGGGGTGATCTTCCTCCAGCACCCAGGATGGAAAATAAGATTGCATGGGAAACACCGTGCCTTTATAGCTGGGTGTCCGGTATTCATTCACCCACACTTTGGCCCCGGCTTTTTGGAAAGAAGGCAGGCTGCGGATTTCCTCCAGGGCCGTCTCAATCGTTTCCCCTTTGGTCAGGCGGCGATCCAGGTGGATGGTGCAGGAATCCGCTACCGCGCAAAGAGAAGGCGAGGTAGAGCGAATATCGCTGATGGTCACCGTTCCTTTGCCCAGAAAATCATCGTGTTTGAGGCGCTCATTCAATTGTTCGATCTCGGCGATGATGGAGGCCATTTTGTAGACGGCGTTTACCCCCCGCTCCGGCGCGGAGCCGTGGCAGGAGACTCCCTCGGTTTGCACCTTAATCTCCATCCGCCCCCGCTGGCCGCGGTAAATGTTCAGGCTGGTCGGCTCGGTGATCAGCACGCAGTCGGGCCGGAAGTTTTCCGCACGTACCAGGTAGTCCCAGCACAAGCCGTCGCAATCCTCTTCCTGGATAGTGGCGGTGACCCACAACGTTGTATCCTCCGGCAGCCCGATTTCCTTCAGGATTTTCACCGCATATACCGCGCTGGCAATCCCGCCTTCCTGGTCCGAGGCGCCCCTGCCATAGATACGCCCGTCGCGCAGATCGCCTTTAAACGGGTCTACCTCCCACAAATCCGGGTTGCCCACATCCACCGTATCGATGTGGCCGTCGATAGCCAGCACCCGCGAGCCGGCGCCGATTCGGCCCAACAGGTTGCCCAATCCGTCCACGCGGATTTCATCAAAACCAACCTTCTCCATCTCTGCTTTTATGCGGGCAATTACTGCGCCTTCCTGGCTGCTCATGGAAGGAATGGCGATCATGTCTCGTAAAAATTGGGTAACTTCATTTTCCAGTTCGTAAGCGCGTTTCAGGATGTTTGACATATCTACTTTCTCCTTGGTTAGTATGTGGTTCGAAGCCGTTCATTCAGCAAAGCGATAAATTAGGAGGAGGAGATAAAAAGGTCAAGTGCTATCCGGGAAAGCGGGGTAAATCCGAGCAGTCATCCGGTAAGATTATACCTACACCTTAAGAATCACTTCCACATGTAGAAATCCATTCTCACCTTTTATTTGGAGAGGTCTGCCTCTATATTTTCCCGGTTTAACATCGATGAGGAAACCTATGGCCTTTCGTCCCAGCCCGGAGTTGGACCAGTTGCTGGAAAAGCTGCTTGGTCCGCAAAAACAGGGTCTCTATGATCAGATCGGGCTGAAGTTGCCCCATCACATTCGTTTCAATCCCCTCAAGGGTGATGTGGAACGTCAGCAGGAATTTTTTCGCCGGCAGGGATTTGCTTTCCAGCCGATACCGGAGATAAAGGATGTTTACCGGATTACCCGCCAGCCTTATCCGATCGGCAAAAGTCTCTCCCACTACCTGGGGCATATTTATGTGCAGGATATCGCCTCGATGCTCCCGGCGATGGTGCTGAACCCCCGGCCGGGCGACTGGGTGCTGGATATGTCCGCCGCCCCCGGCTCCAAAACCACCCTGATGGGCGCGCTGATGGAAAACCGGGGCGTCATTCTGGCCAACGACGTGGTCAGCAAGCGGCTGAAAGCGCTGGGTAAAAACCTGGAACGGATGAGCATCGTCAACACCACGGTTTATAAGTGGTTCGGGGAGCAATTCGGCAACACCTACTTCGAGCAGTTCGACAAAGTGCTGCTCGACCCGGCCTGCTCGGGCCTGGGAACCCTGCATAAGAATCCGGAAATTCTGACCTGGTGGACGCCCAAGCATTGCCAGCGCCTGGCCTCCGGGCAGAAGAACCTGCTCATCAGCGCCGTTAAAGCGCTGCGCCCCGGGGGCGAGTTGCTCTACTCCACCTGCACCCTCACCCCGGAGGAGAACGAGGGCGTGATCGACTTTGCCCTGAACCATCTCCCGGTGTAAGCGGTAGAAATCGACCTGGGCGATATCCCCACCTGGCCGGGGTTAACCCAATTTGACGGCCAATCCTTTCACCCGGATTGCGCCAGGGCAGTGCGGCTCTATCCCTTTGAGCGAATCACGGAGGGATTTTTCATCGCCAAACTGCGTAAAACCGGCCCCAGCAAAACCCCTCCGCCCGGAAAGCAAAAGCAGCCCCGGCGCCTGCCCTTTTTGAAATACAAGACCTCCCCGGTAAAAAAGTATCTACAGCACCTGGCCGATGATTTTGACCTGCCCTTCGAGATTTTCCGCGACTACACCTATTTAATCCACCGGGAAATTGCTTTTATGGATAGCTCGATGACCGACTTCCCCATCTTCGGCAATCCTATCCAGATTGGGGTTCCCCTGGCGCGGATGTTGGATTACGGGGCCAAGCTCAACACCGGCGGCTGTCATATTATTGGTCAACATGCCCGCAAAAAAGTGATTGCCCTGGAAGACCTCAAGACCGTAGAACAATTCGTCAACCGGCAGCCGCTGGATATCCCGGTCGACGGCAAGGGGCAATACATCGTAACCTACCATCAGTTGGTGCTGGGATACGGCCTGGCCGATAAAGGGCGGCTCAAAAGTCAATTTCCCAAAGGCGAGTGGCCCTTTCAATTGGAAGGCGAGTGGAGTTCCGCACCGGAAGACGACCCGCCGGAACTGTAATTCACTGCAACGATTCGGCCTACGAAACACGCAAAGACTCGAAAGAGAGAATCTCAATTTTGTTCCAAGCTCCTGCCAGGCGGCTAAACAAAGCGGAGCTTTGAAGAAAGCGGCGTTCCAGGCAGGAGCCTGGAACGAGAAGGAGCACCTGCCCACCCCCTCTCGTTCAAAGCACCTGCCCCCCCCTCTCGTTCAAAGCTCCTGCTTTGAACGCGTCTTTTCCTCCAAAGCTCTGCTTTTACAGCGTGAGTAGCGCCTGAGTTTTTACGCACCTGGCGCCGACACGGATAAAATCTCTCCCCCAAGAGGCAATCGACTTTAGGAGACCAAACAACGCAGAGTTTTGCGGAAAGCGGCATTCCAGGCGGGAGCCGGGAACGAGAAGGAGCATAAATATATTTTGTTTATTTCGTTTGTTTCGTGAACTAAACAGAAAAATTTCCCCGGCTATTTTCTTTCCTCTCTTGATAAAATAGTTCCTTTTCCGTAAACTTACCTCTCACACCCGACCCTAAATTTTATTCAAATAAATCTATCTGTCCAGGAGGATGGTATGGAAGTATGGCATATCTGGATTATTGCCGGGCTTATTTTACTGGTAGTAGAAATTTTTACCCCCGGGTTTGTGGTGGGCAGTTTCGGCGCGGCTTGTTTTTTTGCGGCGCTCACTGCTTTTATGGGATTGGGGGCGGCGTCCCAATTAGGGGCGTTCAGCGTCGCCACGTTGGTGTTCTTTTTTGGCGTGCGCCCCTTTTATCAAAAATATTTACAGCGTTTTGACGATCCGGCCCGGCTGGGGGTTGAACGGATTCTCGGGGCCAGCGCCGTGGTGGTAGAACCGATCAACAATGCTGAAAATGCCGGGCGCATAAAAGTGCAGGGAGAACTGTGGAAGGCCGCTTCCCTGGGGGATGAGAGCATCGCCGCCGGAACAACTGTGGTCGTCAAAAAAATTGAAGGCGTCACTGCCTATGTGGTTCAACAAAAACCGGGAGCCTAACATGGAACCGATCATCGTTATCATTACGTTTATTACCATATTGGTGATTATTTTTGCCGTGCGGGGTTTTAAAATTATTCCCCAGGCGGAAACCATGATTATTGAACGGCTGGGGCGCTATAACCGCACTCTTCCCAGCGGGGTAAATATTATCTGGCCGATTCTGGACAGGCCCCGTGAAATCCATTGGCGATTTAAGAAAACCGATCCCAGCGGCCGCACCATTGTGACCAGCCGCACTTCCAAGCGGATTGATCTGCGCGAGCAGCTCTACGACTTTCCGCGCCAGAACGTCATCACCCGGGATAATGTGACCATCGAGATCGATGCGCTGCTCTACTTCCAGATTGTCGATCCCAAACGGGCGGTGTACGAAATTGCCAATTTGCCCAATGCGATTGAAAAATTGACCCAGACCACCTTGCGGAATGTCATCGGCGAACTGGATTTGGATGAATGCCTGGTCTCCCGGGACACCATCAACGCCAAGCTGCGGGGTATTTTGGATGAGGCCACTGACAAATGGGGGGTGAAAGTTACCCGGGTGGAGCTGCAGGACATCACCCCGCCCAAGGAGATTCAGGAGGCCATGGAAAAGCAGATGCGCGCCGAGCGGGACCGGCGGGCGGCCATCTTGAAAGCTGAAGGGGAAAAACGGGCCAAGATTTTGGAAGCGGAAGGAATCCGGGAATCGGAGATCAATAAAGCCCAGGGAGAAAAACAGGCGGACATCCTCAAGGCCGAGGGGGAGGCGCAAGCGCGGGTGAAAGTGGCTGCCGCCGAAGCCGAGGCAATTCGCAAGGTTGCCGAAGCAATCTCGCAAACCCGCACCGACCCGGCTCACTACTTAATTGCGGTGCGCTACCTGGAAACTTTAAAGGAGATGACCTCCGGCCAGGACAACAAGGTGGTTTATTTGCCTTATGAAGCCACCGCCATTTTAAGTTCGATCGGCGGAATTAAAAACATGTTCGATCAGACCCCGGGGGTGTAAGTTAGCGCCCCTGTTTTTCTTGCTCGACAAATTTTATCAACAGGGGAAAAAATTCCCGGAAATCCGCTTCCAGCCCGGCATAGCATCGTTGCAGTTCCTCGACGCTGTCTGCCAGCGGGTTGGGTCTGCTAAGGCGGTTCGACATGCCCCGCATCACCCAACGGATGCCTTCAATCTCGCGGTAGAGCAGCAGCCAGTCGCCTTCCACCATAATGGGCAGCATTTGTTGCAAGCGGGCCGGGAGCAGGTGGGCCTGTTCCTCGAAAATACGGTAAACCCGCTGGCTGAATGTTTCCAGCGGCTCCGGGGAATACTCCTCCCAATAGCGCGCCAGGAAGTGATCATAAAAGATGTCCATAATCAATCCGCGCATCAATCGGTAGCGGTTGTTTAAACGGCGAGTGCTGCGCAGAAAAACCGGGTGGCTGTCGGTATATTTATCCACCTGTCGGTGCAGCATAATCCCCCGGCAGATTTCCGGGCTATAGCGCTGCCGGAAATCGCCGTCGACAAAATCCCCCAACATATTCCCCAGCAAGGATTCCGGGGTGTTGTCGGCCAGGTAGAGGTGGGCTAAAAAATTCATGGGGAGGTTCTCTCCAGCAGCGTTCAGTTGTTCAAGGTCCAGTCGTAGCGGGTAAAACGGACCTCCCATTGATCCGCCCGGGTGCGCAGCAACGTTGCTTCCGGCTCCGGAAAAAAGCGGCTGATATATCCTATGACGGAGGGCCAATCGGGGCCAAAATCATCCCGGTACCATTTTATTATTCTGGAGAGATGGATTACTTTCGCAGCCGGATCAACCCGGTTTTTATCGCGCTGGAAAAAAAATATGCGTCCCTGCTCTTCCAGTTGCTCATCCAATTTTTCACCCCGGAATGCCTCGTTCCGCAGCGGCGGGCAGGATTTGGAGGCGCACACCAGGGCAAAATGCACCCGGGGCTCTTTAAAGCGTTTCCGGATGATCTCATGCTCAATCTGATTCAGCGTGTAGGTGTGGCCGTTGATCACCGCCAGGGGCTGATCCCAGACCGTTTTGCCGATCAGCGCGCCGATAAACAATCCGCCTAAATGCAGGTCGTTGATGCTGCGCAGCGGATAGTGATCACAGATAACTTTTAAGGTATAGGCGTTGTAGGCGTTGATCCAGAAAGCCAGTTGCGCTTCCGTCGTTGGCAGGGAATCCGGGTTCAGGACGGCCAGTTGCTGCAAGTAAGCGGGCAGGCGCGGATCGCGGCAGAGCGCCGCATAATCCACGGCGCCGTCGCGGACATAATCGGCCAAAAGTGCGCTGAAGAGGGCGTGGTGCGGCGCCGGTGTGCCGGGCTGACTGGACGCCGCAACGGGGGAAATAAAGATCGCCGCTGCAATCAGAATCTTACCCAAAAAAGCTCTGGCTGACTTCATTTTTGCCGGCGTTCCTTCTCAAAATTTTTGATCGCTTGAGCGGCCAGGGACACATAGTCGGTGGCCAGGATATCCGCTCCATTCTTTAACAGGTCGACGTAGACTTGCAGCCCCTTGCGAGCGGCTTTGCGGTCCAGGTTGCC
>JAJRYW010000152.1 GCA_024275555.1 Calditrichota bacterium
ATCGTCGGATTGCTGAAAACCGGCAGCGCCTACTACGCCACCTCGGCGGCGGTCCTGGAACTGGTGGAATCGGTGGTGAAAGACAAGAAGCGGATTCTGCCTTGCTCGGCCTACCTCAGCGGTGAATACGGCTATGAGGGCATCTACCTGGGCGTGCCCATTAAAATCGGCAAGAACGGTGTGGAGCACATCTTTGAACTGAAACTCAATGATGAAGAAAAGGCCATGCTGGAAAACTCCGCCAACGCCGTGAAAGGGTTGATTGAGAAAATCGATCTGTAGTATGTAAGAATTGATTCCTGCCCGGGCAGCTGGAGGTTGCCCGGGTTTTTTTTGGCGTTCTGTATGTGCAGGTTTAACCACTTAATACGAATTATAAGTTGAGGTTTTGCAAAATTCAATCCACATCTAACCCACAGTTTTTCTTAAAGTTAGCACTTTTCTTTCCAACGTTTTGATGAGATCTCCTTGCAGAATGCAATATCAGCCCCGGTAGAATCCCCTCCGCAGATTCTCCTAAGCTCTGAATAATTAGCCGGTTATCCCGTCTCCTGAACGCCTGGCACACAAATTGACCGGTACGGAACAGCGCATTAACGCACAACGGTGGAAATCACTTAACCGAACAAACAGGAGGTTAGAATTATGTTATTTGCCAGGGCACGGAAACGAGAGGCGGAAATTCCCTCATCATCGTTGGCGGATATTGCTTTTCTGCTGCTGATATTTTTTCTGGTATTCACAGGTATCGTTGTTGAGGAAGATAGCTGATAGTTTTATCGTCTAAAAAAACTCTTTCATATTGCCTTGTCATAAGTCCGTCGCTAATTTCGCACAGCTTTTTTGAAACACTGAAAACGATCACGGAGGAGAGCATGAAAACGCAAGACTACATCAATCTCGAAAATCGCTACGGCGCCCATAACTATCATCCCCTCGATGTGGTGATTCACCGCGCGGAAGGCATCTGGGTGTGGGATGTGGAAGGCAATAAGTACCTGGATTTTCTGAGCGCTTATTCCGCGGTCAACCAGGGCCATTGTCATCCCCGCATCGTTCAGGCGCTGGTCGAACAGGCCAAGATGGTTACCCTAACCTCGCGGGCGTTTCGCAATGACCGCCTGGGGATGATGTATCAAAAACTGTCCGAGCTTTCCGGTCTGCCTAAAGTGCTGCCGATGAACTCCGGCGCGGAAGCAGTGGAAACGGCCTTGAAGGCCATCCGCAAATGGGCTTACACGGTTAAAGGAGTGCCGGAAAACCAGGCGGAAATCATCGTCTGCCAGGAGAATTTTGCCGGCCGCACCATCACCATCATCAGCTTCTCCTCCGAAGAGCAATACAAAAAAGGCTTCGGCCCCCTGACCCCGGGATTCAAAATGATTCCCTTTGGCGACGCCGAAGCCCTGGAAAAAGCCATCACCCCCAACACCGCGGCGTTTTTAGTCGAACCGATTCAGGGCGAGGGCGGGATCAACATTCCCCCGGAGGGCTACCTTAAAAAGGCGGAGGAGATTTGCCGCAAAAATAATGTGCTGCTCATTTTTGATGAGATTCAAACCGGGTTAGGGCGCACCGGCAAAATGTTTGCTCATCAGCACGAGGGGGTCAAGCCGGACGGTATCACCGTTGGGAAAGCGCTCTCGGGCGGCTTTTACCCGATTTCGGCCTTCATCAGCACCGAGGAGGTGATGGATGTCTTTAAACCGGGCGACCACGGCTCCACGTTTGGCGGCAACCCGCTGGCGGCGGCAATTGCCTGCGCGGCGCTGGATGTACTGGTGGAAGAGCGGCTCACCGAGCGCTCCGCCGAATTAGGCGACTACTTCATCAATCGCCTTAAACAGATTAACAGTTCCTACATCAAAGAAGTGCGCGGCCGGGGACTGTTTATCGGCGTGGAACTGAACAAAGACGCCGGGGGCGCTCGCCGCTTCTGCGAAGCGCTGAAAGATGAAGGACTGTTAGCCAAAGAAACGCACGACCATATCATCCGTTTTGCCCCGCCGCTGGTAATCGAAAAGGCGGATATTGACTGGGCCTACGACCGGATCGAAAAAGTACTTACCACGCTGTAGGCGCGGAAAAAAGGGAACCTGTCTGAAGGGCAACGTTTAACTAACCGAAGTGAAAATCGAGCGGATTGTTTATGAAAATATTGATCTCAGATAAATCTTCTCCCAAATGTGCGGAAATATTGCGGGCCGCCGGTCACGAGGTGGATGAGCGCGACGGGCTGGCCCCGGAAGAACTGGCCCGGATCATCGCAGATTATGATGGGCTGGTAATCCGCAGCGCCACCAAGGTGACCCGCGAACTGCTGGAGGCCGCTAAAAATCTGAAAATCATTGGCCGGGCCGGCACCGGGGTGGATAATGTCGACCTGGAAGCGGCCGCCGAGCGCAATATTGTGGTGATGAACACGCCCGGCGGAAACAGCAACGCCGTGGCGGAATTGGCGCTCTTGGGTATGCTGGCCATCAGCCGGGATTACTATAATGCGGTGCACTCTCTGAAATCGCACCGGTGGGACAAAAAATTATTTAAAGGCAGCGAGATTTGTAGCAAGACACTCGGATTGCTCGGCTATGGCCGGGTCAGCCGCCTGCTGGGTAGAAAGTGCCTGGCGCTGGGAATGGCGGTCAAATGCTTCGATCCCAAAATTCTGAAAGATATTATAGACGAGGACGGCATCGAGCTGGTTTCCTCGCTTCCGGCGCTTTTATCCCAATCGGATTTTGTCTCGGTGCATTTGAGCAAGCGCAGCAATACCGTCGATTTTGTGGCAAAAGCCCAATTTGCCGAGATGAAAAAGGGCGTATTCCTGATCAACCTTTCCCGTGGGGGAATTGTGAACGAAGCGGATTTACTTTCGGCGCTGCAGGAGGAGATTGTTGCGGGGGCTGTTCTGGATGTTTACGGCAAAGAGCCGGTGCAGGATTTTGCCCTGGTGGATCATCCCCGGGTGATTTGCACGCCTCACATCGGCGCGGCTTCCCGGGAATCGCAGCAGAATGTGGCCGTGATGGTCGCCGAGCAAATCGCGGATTTTTTTGCCAGCGGCGAAAAGCGCAATGCCGTGGTTGGATAGCCCCGGATAAGAAAATAAAAATGATCTGTTTAGGAGGATAGATGATGCTACAAGACAAGAACTTTAAACTGAAAGTCGGTCTGGCAGAGATGCTCAAGGGCGGGGTGATCATGGATGTGACCAACGCGGAACAGGCCAAAATTGCCGAAGACGCCGGGGCCGTGGCGGTGATGGCCCTGGAGCGGATTCCCGCGGACATTCGCGCCCAGGGCGGTGTGGCCCGGATGAGCAATCCCACCTTGATTAAAGATATCCGGAAAGCGGTTTCCATTCCGGTGATGGCCAAATGCCGGATCGGCCATTTTGCCGAAGCGCAGGTGCTGGAGTCGCTGGGGGTGGATTTTGTCGACGAAAGCGAAGTGCTGACCCCTGCTGACGAGGAGTTCCACATCGACAAGTGGCGCTTTAAGGCGCCCTTTGTGTGCGGATGCCGGGACCTGGGCGAAGCCTTGCGGCGGATTGCCGAGGGCGCGGCGCTGCTGCGCACCAAGGGAGAAGCCGGTTCGGGAAACATCGTCGAAGCCGTGCGGCACATGCGCCGGGTGCAAAAGGAAATCCGCCAGATTACCCTGATGGGCGATGAGGAGTTGGTGACCTTTGCCAAGAATATCGGCGCACCGGTGGAACTGGTTCGCTACATCAAAGAGCATGGGAAATTGCCGACGCCCAATTTTGCCGCAGGCGGTATCGCCACCCCGGCAGACGCCTCCCTGATGATGCAGCTTGGCGCCGAATCGGTGTTTGTCGGCAGCGGTATTTTCAAATCCGAAGACCCGGCCGCCCGCGCCAAGGCGATTGTGCTGGCGACCACCCACTATCAGGACCCGAGCATGGTCGCCAAAGCCTCGGAAGGCCTCAAAGAAGCCATGAAAGGCCTGGAAATCTCGGAAATCCCGGAAGAACAATTGCTCCAGACCCGGGGCTGGTAGTCACCTTATTTTGCAGGACGCAGTGGTATGAAAATTGGCGTATTGGCCCTCCAGGGAGATTTTTACTTACATCAAAAAATGTTAGACCGTCTCGGCGTCGAGGCCGCGGCGGTCAAAACGCCCCAGGATTTGCAAGGCTGCCGGGGGCTGATCATTCCCGGCGGCGAGTCGACTACGCTGGTAAAGCTGCTTAAGCATATTAAACTGTATGAGCAGATCAGGGTGTTTAACCGGGATCACCCCATTTTCGGCACCTGCGCCGGGGCGATTCTGGTTAGTTCCCAGGTATCCAATCACCCGGTAGAACCGCTGGGGTTGATCGACATCGCCGTGGAGCGCAACGCCTACGGCACCCAGATCGATTCGTTCATTGACCGGATTGACTTCCGCGCCGGGGATGAATCTGTGGCGGTGGAAGGCGTGTTTATCCGCGCGCCGAAAATTATCCGGGTAGGGGAGGGGGTGCGCTCGATTGCTTTTCATAAAAATGATGTGGTCATGGTGGAAAGCGAGCGGGTGCTGGCGGCTACCTTTCACCCGGAACTGTCGGAATCAATGGTCATCCATGAGTATTTTTTAAATAAAATATCCGGTTAAAGCACTGCAATTTTTCCTCTAACCTCCGAATTCACTAATCTTTATTCCCTCAAGAAACCGCGCTTCCGGTCGACATCTCATTAGATGGGATTTGGTGTAATCTAAATACTAAGGATGGATATTATGCACAAGCCGACGGTGTGCGTTTTTCATGAAAATGATTATTTTGTCAGGGAATTGACCAAACAGCTTTCTCCTCATCATCTGACGGTTCGTCACTATCATTTTGTGCGGGCGCTGCCGGAAGTGCTCAGCAGCATCTCCAATGCGCTTTGCTGCGTGGTGCAGGCCGATTTTGATTCCTTCCCGCAACTGGAGGCCTACCGGGAATTATTGAAGAAAAAGGGTGAAGAGGGAGTACCGATATACTTTCTATCATTTGGAGAGGATATCCGGCAAAGTCTGGTCCCGTTCATTTCCGAGCAGGATAAACTTTATCATTCCAATATTCGAATTGACCGTTTAGCCGTGGATATTTTGAATTTAGCGCCTTGCTTTACGCGGGAGAGCCGGGGAACCATCGCTCATAGCGCCTACGGCAAGGTGGATCAGTTTGAGCTGCCCCAGGTTCTGGAATTTTTACAGCAGCAGCGCTTCAGCGGCAAACTGTGCTTGAACCAGGGCGACCTTAGCGGGGTGATTGCCCTGGATTGCGGGCGTATTGTTCAAGTTGATTATAAGGGACTGCCGCTAAAGCCGGCTTTGAGCGAGCTATTAAAGTTGGGGGATGCGATCTTTCATCTGGAACAACGAATCCCGACCATGCAGGATATTGTGGATTACACCGATTCCCAGGTTCGGCAGCCGGATTTGAGCCTGAAAGACATTTTGATCGATCTGTTCTATTTTATGCACAATCATTTCTTTGGCGAAAACACCCGGCACACCTTGAAGATTATCATCGAAGAAGAATTCGGAAAGGCAGATGATCCGGCCTTAACAGATCTGTTTCTGCTCTACGATTCCGAACGCCAGGAAAAACTGCAAATCATTGGTGAAATAGGCGACGAACAAGTGCGTGCGCTACTGGACTTATTTCAGCAAATCTACTGCGAACTATCCGGCAATTCCTCGTCGACGACTTTCAATCAATTTGCCAGTTCGCTCCGGGAATTGCGGCCCTACCTGCTCCGTTTAAACGCTATCCGGCCGCTTATCGAAGACGATCTGGAGCCGGCCCCGCTGCCTTCGCAAAATCATCAAAGCGCTTGATTCCCTATCCCCCCGCCGCTAAATTGGCGCGGGTCTTCGGGGCAAGGTGATCCCGGCTCAGCCGGGAAATTCCTGACCGGCGGTAATAGTCCGCGACTCCCGATTGGAGGTTGGTGCAGATGGGGCTTTTCCCACAAAAGAACTCGAGTTTTCATGCTCTATATTCTCTATGATTTATTGTATTTGTTTTCTATAGAAAATATTCATGTTAATTCGTGAAATTTGTGGATAAATAAACCCCACACCCCCCTCTTTTACGGGACTGAACCGGTGGAATTCCGGTACCGACGGTATAGTCCGGATGGGAGAAGATCGCCAACCGCAGGGCGGAGATGCGTTTAGTGCGTCCTGCGGCGGCTCGCCTGTGTCTCCCGGAACCCCAATCATAATTCGCTCTTTCCGCTGGTAAGCGACAGAGAAGAAGTATTCTAAAGTGGAGCTGTACTGAAATGGAGCGATTCAGCCCCTTGTTTGTGGTGCTGGCGGCATCACTGTGGGCGGTGGATGGGATTGTGCTGCGTCCGGAATTATACAGCCTTCCGGTGGCCCTGGTCGTGTTTGTGGAAACCTCGATTGTCGCGCTTTTGCTGACGCCGGTTTTCGGCCGGCAGTGGAAGAACATTCGGGCGCTCAAGGGAAAAGACTGGCTGGCTTTCCTCGGGGTAGCGGTTTTTGGCGGGGTGCTGGGAACCATGGCCATTACCAAAGCGCTGTTTTATGTTGATTTTGTAAACCTCTCCATCGTAGTATTGATCCAAAAACTGCAACCGGTATTTGCCATTATCCTGGCCTCATTTTTATTGAAAGAACGCCCGCCCCTGGAGTTCTTCTTCTGGGCCGCCCTGGCTGTCCTGGGCGCCTATGGAATGACTTTCGGATTCAACCTGCCCAACCTCGATACGGGCGACAAAACCGCTGCGGCGGCCGGCTATGCGCTTCTGGCGGCCTTCAGCTTCGGCGCTTCCACCGTCTTCAGCAAACGCGCCTTGCGCCGGGTGAATTTTGGGTTGGCAACCTATCTCCGTTTTCTGCTGACCGCAATCATGATGGGGGTAATTGTAGCCGCAACCTCAAAAATCAGCTTGATATCCGGAATTACCGCCGGGCAGATGGTTATTTTTCTCTTCATCGCACTAATTACCGGCGGCCCGGCCATCTTCCTCTATTATTATGGATTGAAACGCATCACCGCCTCAATCGCGACAATCTGTGAATTAGCTTTTCCCCTTACGGCGGTGTTCCTGGAATATCTGCTGCACGACAAAATCTTAAATCCGGTCCAGTGGCTGGGAGTAGTGCTGCTCTTTGCCAGTATCTTACGCGTTACCCGGATTCGATTGCGGGAAGCCTGATGCGGCAATCCGGTACGCCGGCGTACAGCAATACTACTATTTTTTTCACTTTTATTAATGGAAAGAATTGGTTAGAATTTTCCATAAAACACCGGAAAAGAAGTACTGATCTACAAAATTTACCGGAAAAAGAAGTCCACACTTGCGACAAGTTTAGAGGAAACAATGAATAAAGCATTTTTTGTCCTGCTGCTGTTATCATCCCTGCTATTTGGCCAGTTGCAGTTCCAGATGGAAGTGGTTACCCACATGAACACCAGCAATCAATTTTGGGTAGAGGAAAACCGCATTGTTTCCGCTACCAGCGGCGGCCTGCTGATTTTCGACCTGAGCAATAATATTGCGACCAAGATTACCGCGATGGACGGCCTCTATGATCATAACCTGACCGCTGTTGCCGTGGGCCGGAATGATCTCCTGATCCTGGGCAGCGACGGGGGCAACCTGGCTTTTGTCGATCAATCCACCTTTACCGTCAGCAATGACTTAAATGTTGAAGATAACCGGATTGTCGATTTATTGGCGGTGGAAGACACCCTCTGGGTGCTTTCCGATCAATTTGTTTCGGTTTATTTGTTTGATAGCCAGCGCAGCCGCTACCAGTTCCGGGAGTCTTACCAGAACTTTGGCGTGCAGATTGGAGAACTATTTACCATCGAACAAGCCAATCACCGAATTTGGATCGGCACTGATCGGGGGATATTAAATGCACCCTCGGATTTCCTGCGTAATAATTTATATGCAGTTGTGAACTGGGAAATACAGTCGGGTATAAATGGCGCACCTTCTCAAGAGGTTCGCGATCTGGTTTACGACCCGACCTCGGATGAACTGCTGTTGGCTACCCGCACCGGATTTTATCGCTATGATTTTGCAACCTATACCAATATTGGGGCCGGCCTGGTTAACCGGGATTTATATAACCTTACCCTGGCGGACGGCCAGGTGTATGTTACCGATCCCCGCCGGGTCTACCGGTTAGACGGCAGCCAATTCACTTTGCTGCATACGGTTGCCCATACCACCATTAATGATCTCAATTTAAGCCCGGACGGCCAGGTGTGGGTTGCCACGGTAAAACGGGGCTTGCGCAATCTCACCACCGGTCAACGGGTGCTGATTGACGGCCCGCTGGACAACTATATCGGCGAGATTTTAGTCGACAGCCGCGGCGTGGTCTGGTGCACTAGCGGAATTATCCGCGACGTTATTCCCCGGGGCATCTATATCAAAACCTTGCAGGGATGGGAGAATTACTGGTTTTTCGGCGGAAACGGCTTCCGGGCGCTGAACACCGCGAACCCGGTTTTCCGGGACGCCGCGGGCAATGTCTGGATGGGCTCCTGGGGCGGCGGGATGATCGTTTTTGATCCCGAGTTTAATTTTACCCTGGTCAGCCCCAACCCGGATCAGGCCTTTTTATGGAAAAGCTCTCTCAGCGAGGATGACACCATCGCCGTACAGTCTCCCCCGGAAATGCAGGGGCTGCTGAACGGCGTTTCCACAAATTTCCGTTTCACGGTGGTAACCGACATGCTTAACGCCCCCTCGCGGGGCTCGATCTGGATTCTCAACTATTTTCCGGCCAACGGACTTCCGTTGGTAGAATACCCGGCCGCCAGCTTTGATTTTACCGGCCTCCCCTCAGCAAATATAGCGCGTTTCCCGGTACCCTCCAGCAGCAGCGAAACGCACAAGATCACCCGGGATGTCTTTGGCGATTTTTGGGTGGCAACCAATAACTCCGGGGTGGTGCAGATTCGCTTGAAAGGGGACACCCTCCAGTCGGAGCATTACACCGAAAGCAATGATAACCTGAAGAGCAACAGCACCCTGGCCATTGCCGCGGACCAGGACGGCTATGTCTGGGTGGGAACGCCTTCCGGTTTAAGCGCCATCCTGGGAGGAGCGGTGTTCGATTTCCGGGAAAATTTTCAGCCGGTCGGCTTGCGCATCAATGATATTTTTGTGGATTCCCAGAACAACAAGTGGTTTGCCACCGATAAGGGGCTGAGTGTGCTTCAGGCCAGCGGCTCGCCCTTCGATCCGCTTAGCTGGGTGGATATTATCCCGATCAATACCAGCATTGATCCGGCGGCGTTGGCGAACCGGCGCAATCTTTTCCAGGAGAATCTGCCCACGGAAGAAATCCACAGCGTCTTTCTGGATGAGCAGAACGGCGATGTCTACCTGGGCACCGACGCCGGAATTGTCATCATCCGCAATAATCCCTTTGCCTCGGTCTTTACCAATTATGATAATTTGAAGGTTGGCCCCAACCCCTTTATTCTCGATGACCGGCAGAATAACCGTTTAAACTTTCTCAATCTGGTCGCCGGCAGCGAGGTTAAAATTCTAACTGCCAACGGCCAGTTAATTCGCAGGCTCTCACCCAACGATTTCCGGGAAGTGAAGGGAGCGGTGGCCCAGTGGGACGGCAAAAATGCGGAGGGACGCTTCGTCTCTTCCGGGGTTTACCTCTATTTGATCACCACCGAAGCGGGAGAAAAAAAATCCGGCAAGGTCTTAGTCATTCGGCAGTAAGTGAAGTCTGAAATGGGTAATAAAACACGATGCTCCAGGCGTCTGTACAAAAGAGCCAACAGCCAACGGCTAATCGCTTCATTCAGGTGAAGATATATTGCGGCTGATAAATTCCGCTATCTCCCGGCATCCCCGGGCGGAGAAGTGCATGGCGTCGCCAAATAAGTAAAATTCTTCTATCCGCTCTTTTCCGGCAAATGCCTTCCGGGCGTCCCGGTAGGGAATTGCCAACTCCTCAAGTATTTTTCCGATTTCCCG
The DNA here is from genome assembly GCA_024275555.1 of Calditrichota bacterium. Classification (GTDB taxonomy): domain Bacteria; phylum Calditrichota; class Calditrichia; order RBG-13-44-9; family J075; genus JAJRYW01. The sequence continues at coordinate 9,984 of JAJRYW010000152.1, forward strand.
CTGGGGCAGCCAGGGGTCCGGCGTCTCCGGGGCAAACTGGCGACGGTAGGGGAGCAGAACCACCTCCAGGCCCTGTTGATGTTCCCGGGAAAGAGAATCCAGGGCCCGGAAGGCCCGCCTGACCCGGTCGAGTTGCTGCGGATCGCGATACATATCATAATCATACTGAAAAAATTTTGCGGCCCGGTCCATCAGGCGGTCCTTTAACCACAGGTACGCTTTGGAGTGATTTCGTAAAAAGGACAGCATTGCTTCCAGAAGCCGAACCTGGCGATGCGCCATCAGTTTTGGCTGCCCCCGGTAAATGTCGTTTAGAGTGTAGAAGAGGATGACTTGCTCCGGCTGCACCCGTTCCAGCCAATATTCCAGCACATTCCGGTAATCCCACAAAGAATAACCGATCACGCTGGTGTTCAGAAGGAGCAGGCTGTCCGCAGCAAAACGCGCCTGCAGCCGGGCCGGAATAGTGCTGTCCTGCTCAACTCCCACGCCAAACAGGACCGAATCGCCTAAAAGCAGGATAATCCGCTTTGCCGGAGTAATCCTTAGTTCCGGTCCCCGCATCCCCAGGGTGTTGATATGCACGCTGGCCCCGAAGGCAACACCCTCCGCGCCGGCTTTCCACCCCCCGCTTTCCTGGTAAACGGAGTCCTGGTAAAGGCCCGCAGAAGTGCCCTGAAAATTTACCCGGTCTCCGGCTGCCAGGCGCACCAGGCCCTCCAGCGCCAGGAGCATCAGCAGAACAGCGAGCCCATTTATAACAATAAAGGCGGTTATTCTTTTCATGGAAGAGAGCCTCACAAAATAAGAGGCTAAAGTAGGAGATTTTGGAGGGAAATTAAAGGGAAATTGAAAATCGGGGCGGCGCGCCCGGCAAGATTTGGCCTCCGCTTCATCCGGTTAAACAACGCCTGGAAAAAAACCGGGTAACGGGCAGTATTTTGCATAAAATGGAAATTTTACTGGATTTTATTGCCCCTACACCCTACATTGGCGATAATTCTATTATTTATTGGTAGTTATATCCGTTTCTACTTGGTTCTTAGTTCAGTGAGGGTGTCATGAGAGTTGCCATTGTGTTGATTTTGTTCCTGGCCTACCTGGGATTTATGGCATATCTCTTTAATCCCTTTAAGGAAGAAGAGGCTGCTTTGCAGCCGTTGCCGGAAGTGTTGGATACGGATGAGTTAGTCTTGCCGTCCGGCGCTGATAGCCTCTATGGCGTGGTGCTGATGGCCATTGGCAATAATGACTATGAAACCGCTCATCTTGCCGCCCGGCAGTTGGCCGATCAATACCAGGGGACGCCGCTTGCCCAGGACGCCCTGGCCTTGCTGGAAGAGTATTCTAACTCGTTGGCAAATGCGAATCGGAGTCAGACAATTAAGCCGGCGACCAATGCCGCCCGGGCCTCTGCGGCAACTCCCCGCCGGGAGAGGCCGAGCCGGGCAATCGCTTCCTCTCGCGCTATAAAGCGGAAAGCTCCTCCTCCGCCCATCCCTTTTAATCCCCGCGAATATAAGCTGAAACCGGTGTTCGATGCAGAGAAAGGAATCACCTGGCTGTACCACAAGAACCTTTCTCATTTTGTTTATAAAAACAGCATCGAGGCCTATATCGGGCATAGCGATGACGGCAAAAACTGGCTGAGGATGCGCATCTATTACAATCGCGATAAGCCGCTTTTTATCAATTCCTTTGAATTGTTTGCCGACGACCGGCAGTTTACCATCTCTACCCTTTATGGCAACCTGGAACGCGGAGAAGGGCAGGGAGGAGCATGGGAGTGGTATGATATGCGGGTGACCGCCAAGGAGTTGGAAGCCTTGCAGGCAATCAGCCGCGCCAGTGTTGCCGGGGTGCGCTATATCGGGGAGAAAGGCGATTGGGTGCGCACCGTGTCGGAAATGGAGAAGCTGCGCTTAGCCCAGGTGCTCCGCGCCTTCCAGGCTCTGAACCGTCCCAATGTGACCTTGCTGGTGCAGCGGTAGTTCCAGCGTTAACGGCCGGTGATCGGAAACACGCCGTCCCTGGTAGGGCGGAATGGCAATAATCTTGGCTGCCGCGCGCTGATTCCGGGGATCGACCACAGGATTCCAGTTCCGGGTAGCCATCCAATCCAGTTTCATCGGCACACCTTCCCGCCATTTGGCCAATTTTCCGGTTATTTTTCTAATTAACCAGTTGGGGAGATACCTGCTGCTTTTTTCAAATGTCGCCGGTTCCGTCCATTGAAAATAGAGGGTGCCGCTGTTCAGGTGCTGATGGCAACCGTAATCAAATCCGAACTCCCGGAAGACCCGGAAAACTTCCCGCTCAAAGAACTGATCCGGTTTCATATAGTGGGCAATGGCTTCATCGAATCCCAGGAAAAGCATACGGTATAAAAGGCCGGCCAGAAGACCCCGGGAAGAGGAGAGGTTGTAGGTATGAGTGTTCAGGTCTCCGCCCAGGAGTTGATGCGCAGTGGGGATTCCGTCCATCGCCTGTAAAATTACCGCAAGTTGAGCAGCGCGATGGGCCGGGGAGCATTTCAAATCCAGGTGCACCGCGGCAAAGGTGTATACCTGTCTGTTAATTTCGATGTCGGCAATGAGGGCCTTGCGAGAACCGAGGCGTTTTTCCAGGCTGCAAAAACCATCCTCCGCGGCCGGGAGAGATACACTGTAAATCTGCTTAATGGGATATTTGGATAATATGGCCGCCCCGTGCAGCCCGGCCCGGTTGGGCAGATCATGATCCTGCTCTCCTTCATCCCCTTTGCCGAGCACCAGGAAAGAGTTTGCATAACAGTAGTTCATCTCCAGGGCGGCGGCCAGTTCTCTAACGGTATTGCGATTGCCGCTCCGCCCCATGCCGATATCGACTTCGACCAGCAAAACAATATCGGCATTGCAAAGGTCGGGGTGGGTAAGCAGGTTGTGCCGAATCCCCTCCAGGTGGATTCCCCGCTCAATATTCCAGGACGCCGCCTTAATCGATCCCAAATTTTCCGAGCGTGAAAAATAATTGGCCCATTCCACACCGTTTAAGATGCGCTCTAACTCGGGAGCAATCCGGGAATAGAGGGCGGATTGTTTAAACTCCTGATAAGTGGGAAATTGCATCATTTCCGCAAAGTATGGCTGGAGTTGATGATGCAATTTTGATTCCTTTTTTGAAAGCGTTACCCGCCGAACCGTATCGTAGTTGTTCATCATTTTTCCGGAAAAACCTGTAGTGTTTTAAATTTTTGCTTATATTTAACGGTATGATTTCCGCATCGGTTCAATCGAATTAAAATAAACGGATCTCCTACTTCTACTTCCGGGGCAAGTATGTATGAATCACATTCTGAATAGATTTGATTTCAGTCGAGTCCGGAGCTACCGGCTCAAAACCGCAACATTGAGAGAGCGGATCATCGCCCAACTGATTGACGGTTTTTTACTGGGGATCGTTGCATCGTTTTTGTATTTGCTGTTAAGCCGGGGCCAGCTTTTTAGCGTCTGGATATCCCCGATGTTTCCGCAATTTCTATTGGAAGTCGATCCTGCTTATTCCGCCTCCACAGGGGCGTTGTGGTGGGGCGGAAAGTACCTGACCGTGGCTCTTTTCTACGGCAAAACCATTCACCTGGCCTATCCATCGCCATTGCTCTGGATGGTCTATGCCGGATATTACACCTTATTTACATCCCTTTATGGCCAGACGCCCGGTAAGATGGTCAAGAAATTAGTGGTTGTTGACGAGAACCGCCGAACGCTTTCTCTGTTCCATTCCTTGCTGCGCTGGATTGGATACCTGGTTTCCTTTCTCCCCGTTGGCCTGGGCTTTTGGCTGATGACCCGCCATCCCGAAGGGCAGACCTGGCACGACCGCTGGCAGAAAAGCCGGGTTTACTCTTTTGAATAATTTGTGTATCTGCTGAGGTTGGCCTGTCATCCCGGTTCCCGGCCGGGATGAGGCGGGTACTCCGGGCGCCAGCGGGCTTTATATCTACCGGATCAGGGCTGGAACGGCCTGCCGCATATTTCAGCAATCGAAAAAGATGATTCTTGTAAAATGACTTCTAAAAATGTATAATATGCTATCTTGAGTGAATCAACGGCGAGGGCAAAGAATGAAATCAGTGCGGCAAAAACTCAGCGTGCTTCAACGAAGCGAAATTTTGCTGAAATTGCTCAAAACCGGCGATATATCGGAATTATATCCGCACTTAAGTGCGCCGCAGATGCGCGATTTGCGGGACCTGATCGAGCAGCAAATTATCCGCCTGTCCGGCGCGGCCGGGGAGGAGTTGCCTCCGGCTAAAATCAAGGCGGGGTTGGAGCCGGTGCCGAACTACTATTACCTGCACGATTGCCAG
>JAJRYW010000153.1 GCA_024275555.1 Calditrichota bacterium
ATTACCCGGGGGCGCGCCTCGAGGGACTCGCGGTAATAACGCTCCGCCCAGTTTTTTCTTCCGGTGTAATGGTGAATATACCCCAGCAGGCAACTGGCCAGGGAGATCAGCGGCTTGGAGCGCTGCCGAAGCGCCAGGGTGCGCATTTTTTTGGCCGCCGCCAACGCTTCGGAGTGATCGCCTTTTTCGGCCAGGGTCCAGGCCAGCAACCCCCAGCCCCCCAGGTTTTGACGCAGCTTCAATGCTTCCCGGAGCGCTTTCTCCGCCTCCGGCCATTCCCGGCGACCCAGGTGCTTCTCGGCGCGCTGATAGAGCGGCTCCACATCCTTTGTCTTTCGTTTGGCAACCATAATTTCTCCTGTCATTTAGCCAGACGGCTGTTTTGGACAAATCCGAAAATACTGCCGCACACACCACCCACAATGTGGGCAAATTCGGATATATTATTCGTCTCGAAAGCAGCTAATACTTCCTGACCCAAATAAAGCGCCAAAATTAAAATGAAGGTAAGGGGAATATAACCGCTTTTTACATTTGTGAAAGAACCTAATAAAATCATCATAAACACGATCCCGCTGGCCCCCAACAGGGCGGTCGGGAAAAAGAATATATTCAGAATCCCGGTAACCAGCGCGGTAATCAGGCTCATCACAAATAAATTTTTGCTGCCGTATTTTTCTTCCAGGATCGGGCCAATCAATAAAATATAGGCAAAATTGGAGGCCAGGTGACCCCAATTGGCGTGGCCCAGCGCATGGGAAAGCAGCCGGAAGTAGTCGAAAGGATCGCGAAAGTTGAACACCGGCGGCAAGGTAAAAAAATCCGCCATCAACCGGCCTCCGGTAAAATTGTTCAACAGCATAATGCCGATAGCCAGAAAGGTGTAGCTCAACACAAAGGGAGCATTATAAGTGATTCGCATCGTCTTTAGTTAAGTTTAGTTCTACCTTGAGAATTTAATAAGCGATATAGCCGCCAAACCCCATCGTTGCGATTTTGCTTGAGCGCCCCGGTGTTTATTTCCAATCCTTGCGCCGCTCAACACCTAAAAACCGGGGGAAGTGTTTGCGCCGGATCAACCCGCGGTAGCCGATAATCGCTCCAGCAGGGCCGGCAACTGCCGGATCGACTCCAATTGGAAAAAGCGGGGTGATTGAATCGGGTCCTCGTTGCCGGCTTCGTGCGCCCAGGTAATCCGGTAGGGAATATGCACCGCATACCCGCCGATCTCCAGGATCGGTGAAATATCGGATCGGGGGGAATTTCCCACCATTAAAAAATTTTCCGGGGATACATGGTGTTTTTGCAGGATGGCCCGGTAAACTTCCCCATCTTTATTGCTGACAATTTCCACGTGCCGGAAAAAGTTGCCCAGGCCGGAGCGGGCTAACTTGGCCTCCTGGTGGAACAGGTCTCCTTTGGTGATCACCGCTAACGGATAGGACTCTGCTAAGGCCGGCAGGGTTTCGGCGACGCCTTCCAGCGGTTCCACCGGCGCTTTTACCATCGCCTTGGCAAATTTGATGATCTCCCCGATTTCATTCCCGCTGATCTGCCCGTCGGTCAGTTCAATCGCGGTTTCAATCATCGACAGGGTGAATCCCTTCACCCCGTAACCGAAGTAGTTCAAATTGCGCATTTCGGTTTCAAATAATTTTTGGTTGATCGACTCCGGTTCCTGGTAAGGCTTCAGCAGTCGCCGGAAGCGTTCCTGGGTGTGAGCAAAAAGGTTCTCATTGTGCCAGAGGGTGTCGTCGGCGTCAAAGGCAATCAATTGGAACATGGGCGCTCCTTTAATTTATGTGATAGTCGCAGCGGAGTTTATCCCGCAGCGCTGTTTTGAAGGTCTCCGGCAAAAAAGCCGCCCGGAGTGCGTTTAAATTGCATTGAAGAAAATCTGCGGCTGTCCAGCCAAAGGTCTTTTGGAGCCGTCGGTATTCTTCCCGAAGGGTTACCCGGGGCAGGGTGCGCCCGTCGCTGTTGACGCCGACCGAAACCCCGGCGCGGTGCAGCCGGTGCACCGGGTGGCTGGCGTAGTCCGGATAGACATCGATCAGCACGTTGCAGGTGGGACACACTTCCAGGTGGATATCCCGGGCGCGGAGGTGCTTGATCAACTCCGGGTCTTCCACGCTGCGCACCCCGTGGCCGATCCTGTGCGGCCGCAATTCCCGCAGGGTTTCCCAGACGCTCTCCGGCCCCCGCGCTTCCCCGGCGTGGGCTGTGCAGGGAATGCCCTGCCGGTGGGCGTATTCAAACGCCGTTTTGTGGGCGGTGATGGGAAAGCCCGCTTCATCGGCGGCCAGGTCTAACCCGGCCGCCCCGGCCTCCCGGAATTGCTCCACCAGGCGCACGGTTTCCAGCCCCTGCGCCTCCGAAAAGTGACGCAGGGTGCACAGCAGCAGTCGCGCCTCAATCCCGGTGCGGGCAATGTTCTC
>JAJRYW010000154.1 GCA_024275555.1 Calditrichota bacterium
GGTGTTAATGACATCTTGCAGCGATCATTTAACCGTTTCAACGGTTTTTAAAGAATGTCTGTAAAATACAATTTGTCATGCGCCCCCCCAAAAATGCATTTTACTCTCATTAAACCATTACCTGAGCCGCGAAGATTAAATTTTGATAACCTCGAAAAATTTAAGCGAACCGTAAGTAAATAGGGAAAAAATTTTGGAAACGCAAATCAATGAACAAATTGAAATTTTGAAAAATATTCTCAAAGAGAAATTCGACATCAGGCAAATTTATATCTTTGGTTCCAATGCGTATGGAGCGCCAGATAAAGAGAGCGACATAGATTTGTGCATCATTGCCGATTTTCATAATAAACGAAAAATAGATATTATCAGAGAAATCAGGCGGGAATTGATAAGTTTGATTTCCAATCCTCTCGACATTTTAGTTTACTCGGAAAACGAATTTAAAGAAAGAGCCGATCTCAGCAATACTTTTGAGCATAAAATTCTGACGGATGGAATAAAAGTTTATGGATAAGAAAGATATTGCGAAAGAATGGTTTAAAATTGCAGAGTCTGACCCAACTTTCTACAAAATTAAACTCACTTTTTTATGCTTGCTCACCGTCTCCGGATACGATCCACCAGAATTTGTCCATTCTGCCCCAGGCGTCCTCGCACGCGCACATAATCTCCTACGTCAGGCGCTTTTTTAAGCCGGACGCCGCTGCCAACTTTTAACGGCAAACCATCTAACTCCCAGCGCCCGGTTAACAGGCCGTGCAAACGCAGCTTCGCCCCGATGGGCGGCTCGGCAGCCTGGCCGTTTACATCCCGTGCGCCCTGGGCAATCCACTGAATAATCAACTGAATCTCCTCGTTGCTCAGATATGGCGGGCCGTCAAAAGGCATGAGCGGTAGAGCCTGGCCGCGGATACGCCGCACTAACTCGGACGCTTCCGGATAGCCGGGGATCACCCGGGCGCGATCCGCGCTGCTGAGAATATTTTCGTAGCTATTCAAAAGTAATCCTTCCGGAGGCGGGCCCATCAACCCCTTGGTATTATGGCATTTCATGCAGCGCATCTTAAAAATCGGTTCTACATCAGCATAAGTCGCAACTTCACTTCGGGGGGAGGGCTCCGCAACCGGTGCAGCTTTTTCCGGAAGTGCTTCGGCGGGCTTTAGTGAGGCGGCCGGTGCGGCTTTTTCTTTGGCGCCCTGGGCCACCCATTGCTCTATCAGGGCGATCTGCTCATCACTGAGAAAGGGCGGGCCGGTCAGCGGCATTCGGGGGGTGCTGACGCCTTTAATCCGTTTAATCAGTTCGCTGGAGGCGGGATCGCCGGGATTCACCACCGGTCCATTTTCGCTCCCTTGCAGGATATTTTTATAACCGGTTAATTGCAGGCCCCGGGGAGCTGTCGGCCCATTGTGGCAGATGATACAGCGTTCGTTCACAATCGGCGCGACCTCCTGGTAAGCAACTGTCGGGGATTGCCCCCACAGCGCCGCGCAGGCAAAGATCAGGAATGTCAGACAAATGTTCATGAGCAATCAATTCTCGTGGTTTCATTCCGGCGGCATCAGGCTCGAGCAATGTACGGGTAAAATTTCAAAAATCAACGCCGGGGCATAAAAAAAGCCCCGGCGTTTGTGCAGAGAGCAAGGTGGATTGTCTCAGCGGAGCAAGATCATTCGTTTGGTTTTTTGGATGCTTCCCGCCTGTAAATTGTAAAAGTAAACTCCGCTGGCTAAATGGTTAACGTTGAAGTCCACCTGGTGCTGTCCCGGGCGGTAATGTCCGGATGCAATAACCGCAACTTCCTGCCCGAGCAGGTTGTACACGGTCAGGGATATATCGCTGGCGGCAGACAATGAAAAACGAATGGTGGTGCTGGGATTGAAAGGATTGGGATAATTCTGTTCCAGGCGAATACTGCCGGACACTGCTTCCCCGGGATCGCCAATGCCGGTGGGAGGACTTTGATGAAAGAGTATCCCGTTATCACCCACGACCCATCCGGCCCCGGTGTTGGAAAAAAAAACATCCTGGATGTTTACCGAAGTTCCCGCCGGCTGCTGCGCCCAGGTTTGGGCGGCATCCGTGGTGGCATAGATGGTTCCTGCGTCGCCGACGCTCCAGCCAGTAGTTTCATCCAGGAAAAAGAGTCCGTTTTGGCCGACGGCGATCCCGCTGGAACGCGACAGCCAGGTTTGCCCGCCGTTATTGGTGTAAAGAACCAGGGAATTGCTTCCGCAGGCAAAGCCGACCGTTTCGCTTAAAAACTGTACATCTTGCAAATTGCCGGTAGCTACACTGTTTTGGGCGCTCCAGGTCATTCCCCCATCGCTGGTGTGGCGAATCAAGCCGTCGTTGCCGACTACCCAGGCGTGGGCGGCGCCCACCGCGGAAATGGCCCGGATGCGGTTGGTTGTGCCGCTATTGAGGGCGGTCCAGGTCGCCCCGCCGTCAATTGACCTGACCACGGCGCCGTCCCGGCCGGCGGCCCAGACTGTGTTGGCGTCGCCCCAATCGGCCCCGCGTAATTGTGAAGCAGTGGCGCTGGCAACCAGGCTCCAGGATAAACCGCCGTCTACGGTGCGGAAAATCGTTCCCCCGTCGCCCACCACGATACCGGTTTGAGCATCGCGGAAACTCACCTCGTGCAAATCGGCGCCGCTCAAAACCACCGCAGTCCAGTTCTGCCCGCCGTCGTTGGTAGCCAGCAATACCCCGGCGTCGCCGCAGGCAAACCCATCTTGATCCGAAAGCATATAAATGCTTTTCAATTGCTGGGTGGTGTTGCTGTTCTGGGCGCTCCAGGATTGCGCCCATCCTGCCATGCTATAGCCGAACACGGCTAAAAGCATGATCACAAACATATATCGAGAAATAAACATATTGAGTTCCTCCGACTAAAGGTAAATGATAAGAAGAGTTGAAACAGCTTACTACCATCTGCCCCTCTATTACTCAAACATGATGCCAGTCGGCAAAACAAGGCGTTTAGAGAAAGTAAGCCTTTTAGAAACAGATTATTAAAGGAAATTAAGCTGATGGAGGAATTGGAGGGATTGCCGTAGAACCTGCACGGCGGCGCAGGATATGCGCTGTCGCTTAGTTCATGTTTTGCGATTTCAGTTGGGCTTTAACAAATTTTTCCCGCTCCGTGTAGAAGACCGTTTCCACGATGTAGGGATCGAAATGGGAGCCGCTCTCTTCCCGGATACGCTGTACCGCCATTCGCTGGTCCAGCGGCTCCGAATAGGGACGCTGGGAAATCATGGCGTCAAAAGCATCGGCGATGGCCAGGATGCGCCCGGTAACCGGGACCTGCTCCCCGGGAAGCCCCAGGGGATAACCGCTTCCGTCGTAACGCTCGTGGTGGGTTAAAATAGCGGCGGCAATTGTGCCGGAGCCGCCGTGCTCCAACCAGATCCGGGCCCCAAGCATGGGATGCTGCTGGATTTCGCGTTTCTCGGACTGGGACAACTCCCGGCTGGCAAATAGAATTTCCTGACTCAGGGTTATTTTTCCGATATCATGAAAGAGCGCCGCACTGCCTAATTCTGACAAGGTTTCCGAGGGAAGATTGAGCATTTCCCCGATTTGCAGGGCAATGGTGCGAACCCGGAACGAGTGGGAGCGTGTGTAGGGGTCTAATAAAAGCAGGATATCCGAGATATCCGAATTGTTGGCAAATATTTGTTGAGGAGATACCGGGGATAATAACCGCTGCAGATTTCTAAACATTTTTTTCACCGCCTTCATTTGCTGGTTCGCCTCACCATCATCACCGTCGCCCGAGGAACAATTGTCGTGTTGTCCGATATCACATCACTACCGCTTGAATCTTCTGCTACAACAAACAGCGTGCCGATCTGTTCGTTTGTCTGTAAACGGTTGTAAAACCGTTGCTTCGAGGCTTAACTGTGTTCAACGAATGAGGCCCGAACAAAGGAGGGCGTAAATAATTTGCACACTGCCCCGGAATAAAACACGGCTCACCCTGGCCGGCCGGGCCGGGGTGAGCCGGGAAGGTTGCGCAATCGCGCCTATTTCAGGAGAATCATTCGTTTGCTGATGGTAAATTGTTTGTCAATGCGTACCTGGTAGAGATAGACGCCGCTCACAACCGGATAGCCCTGGTCGCTGCGGCCGTCCCAGTTGAAGCGATAGGCGCCGCCGTCCAGCACGCCCTGGAACAGGGTGCGCACCCGCTGACCCAGCACATTGTAGATATGCAACTCCACCTGGTGGAACTTTCCGGAAGAAAGCGACACCGGGATGGTGGTGCTGGGATTAAAGGGGTTGGGATAGTTTTGTCCCAAAGTAAAGTCTACCGGCAGGGCGTTGGTTGTACCGCTGTCATCAATGCCGGTAACATTTTGGGGGGTGTTCCGTTTGATTTGCAGCGCCGCGGGCTGGTTGCCGCCGGCGTCCGCCCACAAGGTAACTTCCTGGCCTACCGCGATCTCGCTTAAGGGAATGGGGCGGAAGTTCTCATCCAGGGCCACCGTGTTAACCAGCAACTGGTAGGAGGGCTGGGCCACCACAATCTCGGAGCCGGTAATCGCCAGAACCAGGCCGGTAATCTGGCTGAAATTCGGATCGTCTTCTACTTTAATGCGGGTTGCCAGCAACTCTCCGTTGGTTTGGATGCGCGCTTTTACTTCCACAAACAAACCCACGGTCAGATCGGAAAAGCTGATGGGGTTGTTGGCGTGATCCAGGATCAAGGTGTTGGCGTCCACCAGGAATTCCATCCCCAGCACGATGACGCTGCCGGTTCCCAGGGAATCGATAGCCCCATGCAATTCCACTTCGTTCTGATTGGAATCTTCCACTTCAATTCGCTCTGCCAGCAACGAACTGTCCGGCTGCCGATAGGCGCGCACTTCCACCCGCAGACCGATGGTCAGGTCGCTGAAAGCGATGGGCTGATTTTGCTCATCCAGCACAGTCGTGTTGGCGTCGACCTCAAAACGGAGGGAGGCGATGAAAAGATAATCCATTCCCAGGCTATCGATAGGTCCGGTGACTTCCACTTCATCCTGGAAGAAATCTTCCACCTCGATGCGCACTGCGTAGAGGCTGCTGTCTGCCTGGCGAAGTCCGCGCACTTCCACAATCATCCCGATTTGCAAATCGCTGAACAGGATGGGATTGTGATCGTCATCCTCGATTTCCGTATTCTGATCGGTCCAGAACAGCACTCCCCCGACCACCAGGGAATCATTAAACAAGGTGTCGATGGGGGCGGTAATTTCCACTTCGCCTTGGTGGGAGTTTCTGAGCCGGATGCGGGTTGCCAGGAGACTGTTGTCCGGTTGGCGGTATCCTTCCACTTCCACAAAGTCATTCAATTGCAAGTCGGCAAAGGTCAGGTGCTCTCCATTCAAGCCGCGCACTTCCGTGGCCGAATTTACCCAAAAGGTCAATCCCGCTACAACCAGGCTATCCACGCCCAGGGACGTAATGTAGCCGTCTACTTCCACTTCGTACTCGTCTTCATCTTCCACTTTGATGCGCACGGCAAGGTAGGTGCTGTCGGCGCGGAGACGGGCCCGCACTTCCACATCATCGCCCACCTGCAGATCTGCGAATGTTAAATGGGCCCCGTGGTCTCCGCGAATCTCGGTAGTACTGTCCACAAAGAAGACCATACCGTTCACGGTCAGGTTATCCACTCCCAGGGCCTGGATGAGTCCCTCTACTTCTACCTCATGCTCGTCGTCTTCAAGCTCAATACGTGTTGCCAGGTAACTCCCGTTCGCCAGCACAACACCGTGGACTTCCACCCGGTCGCCGATATTCAGGTCCGAAAACGAAATCGGATCGTCGTCTTCGTCGCGGATTTCGGTGTTGGCGTCAACCAGGAAACGCAAGCCCCGCACCGTAATGCTATCGCTGCTGAGCGCCTGGATGGGGCCTTCCACTTCGATGTCATCATCCAGTTCAATTTCGGTCGCCAGGTAGGTTCCGTTGTTTTGTAGATCGGCTTCCACTTCTACAAACTGTCCTACCTGCAAAGAGGAGAAACTGATCGGGCCGTTGGGCCCTTCTACTTCGGTATTGGCGTCCACCCAAAAAGTGATACCGGTAACTACCAGGCTATCCTGCCCAATCGACTGTATTGGCCCCTGCACCTCGATGTCGTCATCTGCAAAAAGCGGCGCTGCAGATAAAGAGGCAGCGAGCAAGATGAGTAACATCCTGAACACGGAAAAACGAACTGCTGACTTAAATCGTAAATAATTCATAAAAAGACTCCTTTGGGTTTTAGTTTCAGTTTCAGTTGATTCCTGCTACCAGCATGTCAATTGCTGTGCCAACCTCTCCCGAGGCGGCTTTGGCGGAAGACCTCTCCCGCCGGGGAGCTTATTCAATTTTTGATGAGGGATTAAGGAATAAGGGCTGCACCGGTTTTGACAGCCGCTCCATACGCAACCCTTTCAATGTTGTGCAGCAGCTAGTCGCGCCTGCCGGAAAAACAGTGTGCAGCCCCCGGCTTGCGCAGATTGTGCACCACGGAGAATTGTTTGCGCTGAGTTGCTTACCCCAAGCCCGTTTGGGGCTTTTTTTTGCCTCTGTTCGACAATATATTTCTCCCCGGTAGATACAACGCCGAACAAACCCGGAATTTCTGTTTTTACTATGCCCGGCAACACCCTATATTGATTGAGTTTATTCTAAAAAACTTAATCCACGAATTACACGAAGCTTTACGAATTGTTTTTGTTGTGTTTAAAAAATGGTAACTACTCGGGTTATCTGGTAGACTGCTCTTTAAAATAATTTTTGTACAAATCGACTTGTTCATAGCCTAAGCAGCTGTATATATGACAGTTGAATTCCTCTCACCCCCTTCCCTTCTCCCGGGGGGTGAGGGGCGACCGAAGCGTAAGCTAAGGACGGGGTGAGGGGAATTAGACGCCATTGGCAATAACACCTGAGTAGACCTTATTACTCTTTAATGGTCTGTAAATATTAACCTTAAAAAGCCATGTCATTTTCCCAACGCCATCCCGCGCCAATGCCAACGGCGCCACGTTGTGGTCGGGAAAATGACATAAGTTATGTAGTAATATAAACTTAGTTTGTAATAAGGTCTAATGTCGAATACGCACAGATTTCTCTCTCCGTCCCTGGAGTTCGAAATGACAGTGTTTTTTTTTAAATTAATAACTACAGTTCTTTAAAAGGTAATAAGGTCTATTTACTGTTTTTAGAGCAGACTCTTGATTACATAAGCAGAACAGTTGTATTCTTTGCCAACCATTTACAAAGAGATCGGTGATGAAGATGCGTTTTCTGGTACTTGGCTCCATTCTTGCCTTCTTATTGTACGGATGTCTGTCGGACGCCCCGCACGAGAACCCGCTTGACCCGGTACACGGAGGTTCCGCCGGTATCAGTGTCAGCGGGGTTGTGGAACATAAATACTCAAATACAAGGATTGAAGGAGCTACAGTGATCTTGTTGCCGGATTTTATCGTAACGCGCAGCGACGCCCAGGGAGTGTTCCGGTTCCGGGAGCGAATTCCCAGGGGGGATTACACCCTGCGCTGCCAGGCGGATGGTTTCGATCCTGACTCGGTCACCATTTCCTTGACGAACCAGCAGGATTTCACCTTCAGCTTCCACCTGAATGCACTGCCCCGCTTCGAAAGCATTTCCGTTGCCAGCCGCCATGAAGCGCTCTTTTTTCCGCCGGACAACGCCTTGCTGGATTTGAATGTCACCGCAAGCGATCCTGACGGCCCCAATCATATCATCCGGGTGTGGTGCGTGCTGGAATCTACCGGCCGTGCGGATACACTGCAACTGATCCCCTCGGAGCAGCGCTATTTTAGCCGGATTCTCCCCGGGCAACTGGGAGGAAATTCAATCCAGGAGTTGATCGGGCAGCCGTTTACATTTTTTGTGCAGGATTTGGATAGCGTGGTAACCTCCTCCGCCGGGCATCTTTTTGCCCGTTTTATTGAGAAAACGCCCATTACCATCGCACCCGCCGGGCAGGTTTCGACGCCCTTCACTTTTCGATGGATGAACGCCGATTCGCTGAACGCCATTCCCTATTCTTTCCATTACGCGATTGAGATTTACGATAATGTTCCCATTGCCCTGCCCCCGGTCGAGCAGATCGACAATATTCCCCCGGAGCAGACCACCTGGTTCTATAACAACACCGGCCTGCCCGCCGGCGAGTATTACTGGGTGCTCTATATCATTGACGACTTCGGCAATCGCAGCCGGTCGTTGCAAACACCGTTAAGTATTCAATAAGAAACCCTGGAAGAACTATGCCCGAGCAAAACCCTTTTCATGAACTACTGAAAATCAGCGAAGAGATCAACAGCGTTCACAACACCACGGAACTGCTGGATCGCATCATGGATATTGCCATGCAGACCCTTAACGCGGAGCGCGGCTTTATTTTGCTGCGCACCGACAAAGGCAAACGCAACTTTGAAGCGGTAACCGCCCGGAATATCAACCAGGAATCGATATCCTCGATCACCCAACTCTCTTCCAGCGTGGTGAACCGGGTGTTGAAGCACGGCGAACCGATATTAACCATCGATGCGCTGGCCGACGAGCGTTTTTCCGCCGCCCAGAGCGTGGTGCTGCAAAAGATTCGCTCCATCGCCTGCACCCCCTTAATCCGCCAGGATGAGATTATCGGGGCCATCTACATGGACAGCCTTACCGAAGCGGATCGCTTTACCGAAGAAAGTTTGCAGTTTTTAGAGGCTTTTGCCCGTCAATCGGCCATGGCAATTGAAAACGCCCGCTTTTTTGAAAGCCTGGAATCCGAGAACCGGTTGCTGAAAGAGCAGATGGCTATAAACAACATTTTCCCGGAAATCATCGGGCAGAGCCGGGAGATAAATGAGATCCTGGAAACGGTGCTCAATGTTGCCGAGGCCAAAGCCACGGTGCTCATCGAAGGCGAAAGCGGCACCGGCAAAGAATTGGTGGCCCGGGCGCTGCACTTTCATTCTTCGCGCAGGGACAAGCCCTTTATCCCGGTTTTCTGCAATAGCCTTTCCGAGCATCTTTTAGAGAGCGAATTATTCGGTCATCGCAAGGGCGCCTTTACCGGGGCCATCGAGAATAAAATCGGTCTGTTCGAAGCGGCAGACGGGGGCACCATCTTTCTCGACGAAATCGGGGAAGTCGACCAAAGCATCCAGACCAAGCTGCTGCGCGTGATCCAGGAAGGCGAAATCAAACGGGTCGGGGATTCCCAGATCCGCATCGTAAACGTGCGGATTGTCGCCGCCACCAACAAAGATATCTGGAAGGAAGTTCAGGAAAAACGCTTTCGGGAAGACCTTTATTACCGGCTGAATGTCATCAACATTAAAATGCCGCCCTTGCGGGAGCGGGGGGGGGATATCCGTATTTTAGCAGAGTATTTTCTGCAAAAATTTTCCCGGGAAAACGGCAAACCGATTAAGGGCTTTACCCCGGCGGCCATGAAAGCCCTGCTGGATTACCAGTGGCCGGGCAACATCCGGGAGTTGGAGAACACCATCGAGCGTGCAGTAATTATGACCCGGGAAGCCCGGATCACCCCGGCGCATTTAAGCCTGAACCGGGCCCGGATAAGCGACCTGGTCGGAAAATCACTTAAAGAGATAGAAAAAGCGGCCATTTTGCAAACCCTGGAGATGACCGGCAACCATCGCACCCGCACGGCCGAAATTCTGGGCGTTTCCCGGCGCTGGCTGCAATATCGCTTAAAAGAATTTGGTATTAATACGGAAGAGTAGGATTGATTGAGGAACGATACAATGGAAGTTTTTAAGCAGGTAAGCAATCGACTGAAGCGCAACGGCAGGGTATGGCTGCTGGGGATGATTATAATCCCGGTGAGCCTTTCTGCCCAGGTAATTCGGGAGTGGCAAAGCGGCCCGCCCCTGCACACCCCCCGGCATGGGGCCGCCGCCGTGGTGCTCAATAACTACATTTATGTACTGGGCGGGGCCACCACCAATGGGACCATCCTGAACACGGTGGAGCGCTACGATCCGGCTACTGATTCCTGGGACGACACCAGCGTTGCCGCTTTTGACGACCCGCGCCTGGACGCCTCGGCGGTGGTGTTTGACAACAAAATTTACCTGGCCGGCGGGCTGAGCAGCAACTACGACATTCTCGATGACGTGGAAGTGTACGACCCGGCCAGCAATAGCTGGAGCAGTGTAGAGGATATGCGCAGCGAACGCCGCGGGCATGTGCTGACCCTCATCAACAACCTTCCCTGCGCCTTTGCCGGCATTCGCGAAAACAACGAGTATGTGGAAGATATGGAGTATTATGATCCGCCCGAAGACGACTGGGAAGAGACGCCGGAAGAACTGCCTGAAGCGGTGGTGCTCCCCTTTTCGGCAACTGTGAACAATACCCTGTTCATCTTCGGAGGGATTTTTAATTTTCCCACCGACACGGCCCTGGTCGGCGTTCCGCAGCCCGACTGGAATTTTAATTGGCAGCCTCTCCCCAGTTTGCAGATACCTCGCGGAAACGGGGCCGTTGCGGTGCTGGGTGATTCGATTTTCCTGATCGGCGGGGTAACCGGCAGCGGCGCCGGAACAGATTTGGTCGAAAAATATGTGATCAGCAGCGGCCAGTTGCTCCCCGCGGCGCCCTTCCCGGAACCCCGGATCGGGATGAGCGCGGTGACGCTGAATGAAACCATCTACGTTATCGGCGGCTACAACAGCGATCCGAACCAGCCCCTGACCGCCGTGGAAGTCTACGATTCTGTGATTACCGGTATTCCCGAACCCGGCTCGACCATACCGGAGGAGTTTGCCCAGATTTCCGGCTATCCCAACCCCTTTAATGGAGTCATCACCCTGAGAATCAACGTCCCGGTTCGCGGGCAGACCGAAGCAGCGATCTACAACACCCTGGGGCAAAAGATTAATACGCTGTTTAAGGGGAATTTAGCCGCCGGCGACTACACCCTGCGCTGGGCCGCCCGGGATCAATTCGGCCGCCCGGTCGGTTCCGGCCTCTACCTGGCCGTCCTGAAAGGCCCCGGTTACCTGGAAAAGATGAAAGTGGTCTATGTTAAATAAAACCGCGGCGAATATAAAATATGCACGGTAGTGAAATCCGGCTTGTCCTGTTCATCCCGATAGACTTTTAAGGGGCTACTTAGTCGACGCTCCACACCTACATTGGCCATTTCCCGGAAACCACCTCGGCGGGCTGGCAGCAGTTGCGGCCAGTCGCGAAACACGACCGCGCACACCCGGGCAGCGGCAAAAGGTCCGGCGGCGACCGTGAGCGGCAACCGTTGAGAATGCGCCTCGCGGCGGAAGGCTATGCCGAGCGGGTTCCGGAATCATATATTGATCGAACGGGTGGAGCATCAATCGTTTTCGGAGAATGATCCACCCACCCTGTATTCCTCCTCGCCGTAGCGTATCCGATCAAAAGAACCAGTAATACCTCCTCTTGCACACGAAATCCGGATCACCGCAATCAGCCGGGCAGATACCTATTTTTCACCTCACCGAATTTAAAGCGGCCTTTCGTATCTTTGTTACAGAATAAACCGGGATTTCAAGCTTATACTTTCCGCAGCACATCCATTTATTCACCCCTTAATAGCTGAGGAGCTTTTTATGCAAAATATAGGTTTGCGCACCCCTGCGGATTTTGTCCGGCGGGTCATTGTTTCCTGCTTTGCCGTTGGCCAGATATTACTGGCCCAGGGCATTCTGCCGCCGGCCGACACCGGCAATTTGTATGTATCCGGTTTTGGCAATGACCGGGTCGCGGTATTCGATTCTGCGGCCAACTACTTGCGCAGCTTTACCGCCCCGGGGCTCGACGGGCCGCGCGGGATTGTCTTTGCCCCCAACCAGCGCATCTATGTTGCCAGTGAGATCAGCGACGAAGTTTACGTGTTTGACCGCAATGAACAATTGATCACCCGATTCTCGCACTTGCAATTGGACGGCCCCACCGGTATGGCCGTAAGCGTGCAGGGAGAGCTGTTTGTTTCCAGTTTCAACAATGATCAGATTGTCGTGTTCGATTTTGAGGGAAATTACCTCCGCCATTTTAGCGGGGGCGGGCTAAACGGCCCCAACTGTGCGGCGTTCGACAGCCGGGGCAACCTCTATGTCGCCAGCGCCCTGACTTCCATGGTGCTGAAGTTTGACGGCGGTGAAAATTTTTTAACCAGTTTTAGCGGCGGCGGATTGGCCAGCCCCATGGGCATTGCCCGCGATTTAAACGATGTGCTCTACGTGGCCGGCGGCGGCTCGGGAAATATTGTCATGTTTGACACCAGCGGTGTGTTTTTAGGCGCCGTTACCCACCCGGATTTAGGCGGCCCCCAGGGAGTCGCATTCGACGATAACGGCCATTTGTTTACCTCCTCCTTTTTTCTCCACCACCTGGTGGAATTCGATTCCGGGATGAACTACCTGCGCACCATTACCGGCGGCGGATTGAACATCCCTCGCAGTATTGCCTTCCAGCCCGCACGCGGCATCACCGGTATTGATGAGCCCGACGACCCTGTCAGCACATTTGAGCTGCGCCAGAACTATCCCAACCCTTTCAATCCCTCCACCACGGTGGAATTTAACCTGCCCGTTCAGGGAAACGGCAATGGGGAACGCGTCTCCCTGGTAATATTTGATTTGCGGGGCGGGCAGGTAAAAACGCTGCTCAATAAGAAGATGTCCTCCGGAAATTACCGGGTGCAATGGGACGGAACCGATCAGGCCGGGCAAACGGTTGCTTCCGGAGTCTATATTTACCGGTTAACCGCCGGAAGCAATTTTACACAGGCCCGCAAAATGATCCTGATGCGATGAGCGAAGCCAGCCGTACGGAAAAAGACAGCCGCAGGTAGAGCCCTTTTGCCGGGGAACAGAGAACAGCCTGCCGAAGCGGCGTCCTGCTCAGAAGAACCGCTGAATCAACAAGCCAATCCCTCCCGGAATGGCCAGGCACAGCAGGCAAACCAGGAAAATTTTTAGCGCAGTCGGCATGGTCAAATACTCCTCAATAATCTTTTATAAAAATGCTTCCCCCGGGCCCGGCCCGGCGGAAGCATTGTTGGTGGGGAGGGGAGGGGAGGGTTGTTTATTCGAATCAAAAGCGCCTACAGCGCTTCAAACTGGCATAAACCGGGCAATGAATGCACAAAGATGCAACTTCTGCACCTCGCTGTGCTCTCGGGAATTCCATACGGGACAATTTAGCGGCAGCAGGAAAAGGTATGCTTCTAAGGCAATATTTATTTGAAAACGATCAGGTTGTTGTCTGCCTGGTATTTCGGAAGGGCAGATACAGGGGACACCAGCCGCCTATGGCGGTAAGCAAGGGATATACCCCCAACAGGCCCCACCAGCTTGGGGCCGTCAGCCCGGCAATCAGCACACTAAGACCAATCAGTAAACGAATTACACGATCTATTTTGGCGATATTTTGAGACATACCAACACCTCTCGGCTTGCTGAGAAGCAATTTAATCCCCACGGCACAAAAGTTCTGTAACAAAGTCACGTTAGGAAAAAATTTTCGGACAGTTTGCGTAGTTTGGTGAGATCGGCAATAACAATTTTACCGCGTTCCAGGGTAACGATTCCTTCCTGTTTCAGCTCTGCCAAAATACGGCTGACCACTTCCCTGGAGGTGCCTAATTCCTTGGCCAGGCGGTCGTGGGTCATAATCAGGGCGCTTTGCGGCGCACCCGCATGGCGAATGAGAAATTCGGCGATCCGGGTGTCCAAACGTTGAAACAAGGCGCTCTCCAGGGTGGCAAGAATATCCACCAGCCGATGCGAGACTCGTTCGAAGACATAATTCCGCCACACTTCATAACGATTCACCCAGTCCCTGAAAACCGGTGCAGGAATAAGGGCAATCTCCAGATCGCTATCGGCAATCGCCAGGGCCGGGAATCCGGAGTTGCTTAACACCCCAAATGCGGTAAGCATGCAGCTTTCCCCGGCCGAAACATTGTAGAGGGTTATTTCCCGCCCGTTTTTTCCTAATTTATATACCCGCACCGAGCCGGACAGGACAATCGAAAAAAAGTGACAGGGATCGCCTTCCCAGGCTAACATTGTTCCCGCCGGAACCTGGTTGTGAGAAGCCTGTTCCAGGAATTCCGTTCGCTCCTTTTCACCGGCGTTGGCCAGCAACGGGATTCGATCAAATATATTCATATGCATCTTGCATCCTCCATTTGGTGGAACACTGTAAAACAAGGCAATTGTCGCGCCATTCACCTCCGGGAACTTCCGGCTAACGCCATGGTAGTGTCCCGGTTAAGATTGCACCATGCAAATCAGGCGTGTAGCAGCTCAAGGCGGCAAATCGACTCCTTCCCGGCCGAGAAGGGACCGAAGTGTGCAAAGGCGCGTACATCGACTCCCGGCCATCCGGGATTGTCGATAAAAAAATGATTGACGATTTCCGAATGACGAATGAATTTCAAATCGTAAATCGCTGTTCATAAATCGTAAATCAACAGCTTCGGAGAAGCCTCTTTTTGCGAGCGCAGTCTCGGAAGAAGCGTAGAATCTTTTCCCCAATTGTTTATCCATGCGCGATAATTTATATTGGGTGGTATTTTTAAACCTAACCCGATATAAGAATATTTACGTTCAAAAACAATGCTGAATAAAGACACGATGGAAATTGACGGATACAAAGTAATCCGGGAAGTCAGCCAGGGGGCCATTAGCACGGTTTACCTGGGGGAACAAACTTCTCTGCATCGCCAGGTGCTGATCAAGCGGCTCAACACCCAGTGGAGTAAAGAGCCGGATTTACTGGAGCGGTTCCGCCGGGAAGCGATCATCTGCGCCAGGTTAAAGCACCCCAATATCGTCGATATCATCGATGTAAACACCCAGTCGGACAACCTGTACCTGATTATCGAGTTTATCGAAGGCCGCAGCCTGGAGGAGTTGATCAAATCTCATCACCCGCTTCCGGTGGATTTGATCATATTCATCTCCCGGGAAATCCTCAGCGGTTTGAATTACGCCCATTCCAAGGGCGTGCTGCACCGGGATATCAAACCGTCCAATATTATGATCAGCAACGAGGGGCGGGTAAAGATTGCCGATTTTGGCCTGGCCAAAGTGGAGGATCTTCCCCCGATCAGTATGCACGGCGAGGTGGTCGGCACCCCGGCTTATATGTCGCCGGAACAGGCCCGGGTATCCAGGATCGATCAGCGCTCCGATTTATTCAGCCTGGGAGTCGCGTTCTACGAGCTGGCCAGCGGGCAGCCCTCTCCGTTCCAGGGAGAAAACATCGTTGCCTCGGTGCAAAAACTCATCAAATTGAATCCGGCGCCGCTCGCCCAAATTCGCCCGGATATCCCCCCCTGGTATTCGGATTTAGTGGAACAGATGCTCAAGAAAAATCCAGCGCATCGTCCTGCTTCGGCAGAAGAGATTCTACAAAGGCCCCCCTTCCAGAATATCTCCACCAGCGTAGCCGACCTGGCCGCCTTCATCGCCGACCCTCAAAACTATGCAGCCGGGCAACCGGAAGTGGAGGCGGCGCAACAGAAGCCGCGCCGATCCGGAAAGCTGTTTGCCGGCGTCAGCGCAGCCGTGCTGGTAGTGATTCTGCTGGGCATATTCGGTTTAAACTCTTCTTTTTTTTCCGGCGATGAGCCGCAGCAACCCTCCTTAGCCGAGGTGAACCAGGCGGAGCAGGGGCTTACGGTTATTCAAACCGGCTCATCCGAAGATTCGGCTTTAACGAAGCAGAACGCCGGCGCAATCAACAACGGCGAGATATCAGAACAAACCGCCGCTTTAGCGGACCGCGGGACAGAACAATCGTCTAACCGGGATAATGCGCCTGCGGAAAAAATCCCCCCGGTAAGCCGGGGAGGAGAACAAACCGCGGGTGCTTCGGAACCGCCGGCTTCTCACGGCGCTGCTCAGAATGATGATGCTTTGCTCAACCTGCCCCGGGAAAAAAGCGGCCCCGAAGCACTCCCTGCCCGCCCCGGCGGAGTTATGGTGGCTTGTTCTCCCTGGGCGCATGTGTTCATCGACGGCAAACAGCGTGACACAACGCCGTTCTCGGAACCGCTTTTGCTGCCTCCGGGGACGCATGTGCTGGAATTAAAGAACCCGCAATTCCAGACCTACCGGGATACTATTTCGATCTCTGCTGGCAAAATTGATTCGATTTCCGTAAAATTGACCGCACGAAGTGGTTTTGTGATGCTGCATGTGCTTCCCTGGGCCAAAGTGTACATTGACGGGAAGTACCTGGAAACCACCCCCTTTGCAGCGCCGCAACCGCTTCCGGTCGGCAAACACGAGATTCGCTTAATGAATCCCGCCTTTAAAACGTTCGTCGATTCCATCGAAATTACCCCCGGCGAAACGCTGGAAAAAAGAATAACCCTAACCAGGGATTAAATACGACAAAGGTTATTATGTCCGTTTCCGGAGCCAAATCCATCGTTCTCTTCCTGCTGTTTTTTTGGGGGATCCCGGCGCTGCTGAACGCCCAGGAGAGAGCGCCGGAATTACAAACGATTAAAAATATGTACGAAGCCATTGAGTTTAAGTCGGCCGTGGGTTTAGGGGATTCGCTGCTTAAGTCAACCCAGCGCTGGTCGGTGGATGAATACGTTTTTCTGCACCACTACCTGGCATTGGCCCATTTTAATCTGAACCAGGAAGATTCTGCGCGGATGCACTTTCTTAATTTGCTCTCCCTCCGGCCGAACTTTGAGTTGGACCCGGTAGAAACCTCGCCGAAGATCATTGAATTTTTCCGGAAGGTTAAAAAAGAGGCGAACATCCTGCTGAACAATCCGGGTGCTGCCAAGTTTACCCGTTATGTGCTGGTGGAGGACCCCCGCACCCGGGCGCTCTGGCGCTCTGCTGTGATCCCCGGCTGGGGCCAATTCTACAAGGGGCAGAAGCGCAAGGCTGTGCTTACAGGTGCGGTCTTTTGGGGAAGCCTGGCCGCCACACTGATCGCATACCGGAAAGAAAAAAACACCCGGCAAGATTATCTCCGGGCCGTCCAGCCGGCAGACATCACAACCCAATATGATACTTATAACCGTTGGCACAAAAACAGGCAGTTGCTTAGCTATGCCGCTGCTGCCGTTTGGCTTATTAACATGTTGGACGCCGGGTTGAGCCGCAACGCCCAGCCGCAGGTTGCCCGGAACGCCCGCGGTGATGCTCTCTACGGATTTCTGATTTACTGGTAATATTCACCATTCCGATGCTTTCCATCTCTTATTAAACCTTATTCCAAACTAAGTTTATATTACTACATAACTTATGCCATTTCGAACGAAGAGAGAAATCTGTTAACACTCAAAACTTTATCTTTAATTTACAATTATTTCA
>JAJRYW010000155.1 GCA_024275555.1 Calditrichota bacterium
ATAAATTATTCTTATTCCGGCGCTTCGCAGCGGGCTTTCTTATTTTGCCCCTTCGGGGCTATTTCGATATTCCAGCCCCGAAGGGGCGTCATAAAACCGCCCGGAGCAACGCTCCGGGTGCCATATGAATTCTTCAGTCCACAACCATCCTTGCTTCCTCATTTCTAATATCAATTCAATGACATAAGTATGACGTTCACCATTAACCACACGTTCTTTAATATTTAGGATAAAAGTACCATATCAGGCTTGAGTACTCTAAGTAGTTGTTCTGAAATCGGTAAAACTACTCCACGTACTTGTTTGGATGAATTCCTCTGTAAGTGTTTTTTCGTTGATCCGCATAAGGTGGGGAAGTAACAATTAAATCCACTGAATTTTCCTCAATCTTTTTGAGCTCTTCTGCACAGTCTCCGTGGATTATTTTTGCTTTGATAACCCTTGTTACCTCTATTTTAGAATTTTCAGTGATACGGTTTAGGTAGACGTTAATATACTAAGACTGAAATAAAAACGAAATATATGATTTGCAATTTGCCGTTCGTCAATCCTGCCTCAGCGTTACCACCGTAACGCCGGTGTCGCCTTCTCCCCATTTGCCGAGACGTTTAGCAGCCACACGCTTATCACGCGAGAGGAACTCGTTGATGCGGCGGCGGAGCACACCGGTTCCTTTTCCATGCACAATTCGCACCTCTTTCCAGCCCTGTTCGAGGGCCTGGTCCAGGTAGCGGTCGGTTTCCTCGATAGCCTGCTCGGAATCGCAGCCGCGTATATCCAGTTCCGGCTTTACCCCTTCGGAAAGGCGGTCTAACTGTTCTCCGGCGATGCGTCGGTGCACCGGGTCAAACGGGGTGCTTCCTTCCTCCCGCACCAATCCCCGGGCGTCCAGGGTTAGTTTGACGTTGCCAACCTGCACCCGCACCCGCCCCTTTTCATCCGGGGGAGAAAGCAGTTCGCCGACCTCGCCCAGCGAGGTCACCCGCACCCGGTCGCCTTTTTGCCAGCCGGCCGGTTTATCGGCCGCCGCCGGGGGCGATTCACTGAGGGCTTCCAACTGCTCGCGCTGTTCCCGCAGCACGCTCCGGGCGGATTTGATGGCCGATTTGGAGGCCTGGGTCTGGCGGATTTCCTGCACGGCTTTTTCGATGACCGCATTGGCGTTGCGCAGTATTTCCCGGGCTTCCCGGGCCGCCTGGCGTTTCAGCTCCGCGCGGTGGGCTTTTAAATCGGCAACATTGCGTTCATAGAGGCGTTTCAGCGCCTCTGCCTCGGTCAGCCTGGTATGCAACTCGCGCCGTTCATCTTCCAATTCCCGGATACGTTTTTCCAGGTTAAGAATCAGCGTTTCCAGGCGGCCTTTTTCCACCCCGGAAACTTGCCGGGCTTTTTGGATCAGGTGTTCCGGGAAATTAAACCTCCGGGCAATTTCCAGGGCGTAAGAACTGCCCGGCACGCCCATCCGCAACCGGTAAGTGGGGCGGAGCGTCTCCGGATCAAATTCCATAGAGCCGTTTTCCACAGCCGCTTCATTATGGGCAAAGGCTTTCAATTCGCCGTGGTGGGTTGTGGCCACGGTCAGGATATGCCGCGCCGTAAATTCGCTCAGCACAGCCACGGCCAGCGCCGCCCCTTCCCGGGGGTCGGTTCCGGTCCCGATCTCATCCAACAGCACCAGGCTGTCCGGATCGGCCTTCTCTAAAATGGTGCGCAGGCGCACCAGGTGGGCGGAAAAGGTGCTCAGGTCGTCTTCTATAGACTGGCGGTCGCCGATATCCACCAGCAACCGCGAGACCACCGGGATGCGGCTTTCCGGGTCGGCGGGGATAAGCATTCCCAGTTGAGTCATCAGCACCAGCAAGCCGATGGTTTTCATCGCTACGGTTTTGCCGCCGGCGTTGGGGCCGGTGATGACCAGGGTGGTTGCCTCCCCGCCCAGGGTGATCTCCAGCGGCACAACCTTGTGGAAACCGATCTTGCGGATCAACAGGGGATGCCGCCCGTTTTGGATGGCCAGCTCCCCGGCGTTCGACAGGCGGGGACGCTGACCGTTCAGCTCCCGGCTGAATTTGGCTTTGGCATAGATCGCATCAAGCCGGGCGATATTTTCCAGGCCGTAGAGGATGTCATCACGGACTTCCCGCACCAGCCCGGTTAAAAAGCGCAAAATTTTAATGATCTCGGTGCGCTCCCGGATGCGCAGGTTTTGGATTTCGTTGCCGATACGCAAGGTTTCCATCGGCTCCACGAAGACCGTGGCCCCGGAGGCGGAAGTGCCGTGCACAATCCCATTTACCCGGTTGACCGCCCCGGGCAGAATCCCCAGCACTACCCGCCCGTCGCGCAGGGTCACCAGGTCATCCTGGGAAAATTCCGCATATTGCTGCTGCACTTTTTTCAAGGTGCGTTTTTGTTCGCTTTCCAGGCGGCGGGCTTCCTTGCGAAGCCGGCGCAATTCCGGGCTGGCGTTGTCAAAAATTTCCCCGTTCCGGTCAATGGTCGACTCGATTTCCGAGACAATATTGGAATGGGTGTGGATGCCTTCCAGGTAGGATTGCAGCGCCGGGGTCTCCTGGCGATGGGCGCGCAGCAACCGGCAAAGCTCATTCATCAGTTGCAGGGCGGATTTGATCTCCTGCAGCGCCCCGGGTTCCAGGAAAGAATCTTCCGGGCGAATTTCTTCCAGGTGCGGGCGTATATCCGGGTAGCCCTGAAAGGGGAGGTAGAGGTCATTATCCAACAGGGCCGCCATCTGGGAAACTTCGTCTAACTGCCTTTCCAACTCCGGGCGTTCCACGCTGAGGGTGAGACCGGTTGAGTTGGCTTTGGCAAAGGGAGTTTGCAAAAGGCTGTGCAGATGCTCCAGCACCCGGTGGAACTCCAGTTGCCATAAACTGGTCTGGTCATGATCGCAGCCATGCTGGGTAAGCCGCTCGAACCACGATACATCGATTTGCTCTTGATCAGGTTTCATACAATATTCGATTTGGTTTCTGACTGTTGCAATTTAATCCATTGCTTTACGGGCCGGGCAATTTCCCGGAATCCTTCCACACAGAATCCCTCCACATAGAATTATACCAAAAAAAATCGGCCTAAATATAAGGCCGATTTTAGAATGGTAAAATTGAAAATAGGGAAGTGTGCAAATTTAAGAGATGATCCTGGAATTTTAGCTGCTTTGCCGGATCAACTGCCCAGGAGTTTGCGCACGATTTGCTGAACAACTTTGCCATCTGCCTTGCCTTTTACTTTCGGCATAATGGCGCCCATCACCTTGCCCATATCTTTAACAGACTCAGCGCCGGTCTCCGCGATGGCCGTTTTTACCAGGTCGGTAATTTCGGCTTCGCTCATTTGCTCCGGCAGGTAAGACTCGATTACCGTCAGCTCTTCCTGCTCTTCCCGGGCCCGGTCTTCCCGGCCAACCGCATTAAATTGCTCGATGGATTCTTTGCGTTTTTTGGCCGCTTGCATCAGGACGTGCAGAACTTCTTCGTCAGTCAACTCATCGCCTTTGGCTATTTGGGCGTTCTTGATCTGCCCGCGCAGCCCGCGGATGGTTTCCAGCCGTACTTTTTCCCCGGCTTTCAAGGCCGATTTCATATCCTGAACTAATCGATCCTGCAAACTCACGTCGTGATTCCTATTCTCTGCAACTGTGATTATTGTTGTTCCATCATCATCTTGCGCATTTTGCGGCGCGCGGCGTTTTCCCGGCGCTTGCGGCGTTCGCTCGGTTTTTCATAATGCTGATGTTTCTTGATCTCAGCCATCAAACCGGATTTTTCACACGCTTTGGTAAACCGCTTTAACGCTTTCTCAAAGGGTTCATTGTCTCGAACTTTTACATTGATCATACCCTTTGCACACCTCCTTTCATGGGACTTTAATGGTTCATGTTCATCTATTAGTAAGTATACTTGTCCGGATTCTTGAGCATCTCAATTTCATATTCTGCCGCTTGCTTCCAGCGCCGGTCTTTGGCGGCCTCCTGGTAATGCTTGATGGCCAGCGAAGTTTTGCCTTGTTTCTTGTAGATTTCCGCCATACCGAAATTGGCCCCGGCTTTGACCAGACTCTTACGGGCGTTGGCCAGGCAGTTCTTATAAGCGCTCAGGGCGTTGCTATATTTTTTCAGTTCCCGGTAACTATCGCCAATCTTTAAATATACGGCTGCTTTCTGCGATTTGCGTCGAAGAAATTTTAAAGATTCGGTCAGGGCGTCAATCGCTTCCTGGTGTTGACCTAATTCCTTTAAAGCCAATCCCAACCCTTTTAAGGAATTGCCATGAATTAATCCGTTTTGGGGTTCCAGCCCCACCGCAGCGCGATAATTTTCAACGGCTTTTTCGTACTTCTCTTGTATATAATAAACTTCGCCCTTGCCCCAGTAGGCTTTCTTGGCCGAGGGGTCGATATTAATGGCAGCCTGAAAAGAATTCAGGGCCTGGTTATACTTACGTTGGTAACGTTGTACATTGCCCAGGGCAATATAGGCTTTGGCCATGTTGCTGTCTTTTTCAATGGCCATTTGGTAGGCTTTGCTGGCGGCGACATAATCTTTTTGTTTTTTATAAGCGTTGCCCATCCAATAATAGGCCAGGGCAAAATTCGGCGCTTTTTCTACAGCAGATTTATATTTTTCAATAGCCAGGTCCGTCCTGCCTTCTTTAAATGCTTTATTCCCGGCATTGAAATCCATTTTGGCTTCATTGGGGATTTCTTCCTGCGCAAACCCGGAGAAGCTTAAAAGTAACAGCCCGGATAACAACAACAATAAAGCAGTGCGGATTTTCATCTATACCTCCTGTAACAATTCTTTATGTAAAGGGATTTACCAATTAGCATTTATAATGCGCGACACTTAATAAATGTTACCTGAACCTTGATGCGGAAGTTCCCCCGGGAAATCCTGTTTACTTAACCCGATCCAGGTACTTGCCGTCGCGAGTGTCGATGCGCACCACCTCTCCTACTTCAACAAAGGGAGGAATCTGGGTTACCAGGCCGGTTTCCATCGTTGCCGGTTTATAAGAACTGGATGCCGTGGCGCCCTTAATATTTGGCTCTGTTTCGACTACTTTCAGTTCCACCGAGGCCGGTAATTCCACCCCAATAGGAACGCCTTGATGGATTTGGATCTGTACAATAGTTTCCGGCAGCAGGTAATAGAGGTTGTCGCCCAACATTTCCCGGGTAAGGTGAATTTGCTCATAGGATTCCAAATCCATAAAGTGAAGGTTGTCGCCATCGTCGTACAGGTACTGGAACTCCTTGGTGATTAAGGTGGCTTTCTCAACCGATTCATCCGGGCGGAAGCGGTTTTCCACATTGGTGCCGTCAGAAAGCCGTTTCATTTTTACCTGCATCACGGCCTGACCCTTGCCGGGAGTCACATGCGTTGCCTCGGTAACCCGGCAGAGCGCCTTGTTATACTCCAGAACCATTCCCTTGCGGATTTGTATTGCTTTAATCTTCATGAACAGGCTGCTCCTTCCAAATTTTCGCGCGGAATTTAAAATTCAAGTCAGGAAAATGCAAAGTGTTTATGAATTCGGAAAAGAAATATTTTTTATTGTTGTCCGGGTTTCCGGTTTATTGATCCCTGCCGGGCGGCGTATCGTCCCGGTTTACCGGCCAGAACCTTTGTTGCCATTCCGTTTTCCGCCGTTGGGGCCCGGCCGTTTGCCGAGGCCTGCGGCACAACGGTGAACCGCTTGCCGGGGCGGGCGCCCGGTATTTGGATTGCCCGGCGGCAAACCCGTTCTGCCTGTGCGCTTCCTTATAACACCACGCCCAGTTTTTCCAGCACACGTTGTTTATCCTGCCAGGCCTTCTCATCCACCTGGTACTGATATTGTGCTTCGCTCTCTTTTACCATCTCCTCATATTCCGGGCAATTGAAGTAGCGGTGCAAAGGTTTGACGAGTGGGAGCAATTGTTCTTCGGTAAACCACTGGAAAGGCCGGCCGTTTTCCAGCACACAATTCAGGTCGATGGCCCAGGAGGCGCTGGCAAGGCTGTGGCCGGCGAGGAGGTCGCGGGCAATGGCTCTCCGCTTTCCCTCAAACTCCGGGTTGATGTAGGAGGCCGACACCGAATACATCTGGGCGTTGTGAAAATACTCGGGAATATTGGATATCCCGGAGAGAGCCAGTTGCTTGCAGGCAAAGATGAGCATTTCCAGCACACGGTAGGCCAGGCCCAGGCCGGGGTGCTGCTGGCCGGGCAGGCGGGGGCGCTCTTTGGTAAACGATTTACGAGGGTCCTGCAAGCAAAGCCATTCGATATATAACACTTCAAAATGATTCTGGGGAAGCTCACAGCGAAAGGGCGGGTGCAGGGCGATCTGTTTGCGGCGTAAAACCGTTTCGGCAATCAAATGGTTGGGATCGCTCTGCTGATAGTAAATGGCCAGCCGTTGCCGGAACGGATCATGAGTGTCCATAATCGGTTCGAGATCGGTAAAGCCGCGTCTTTCCAGTTCTGCATAAAAACCGTTCCGGCGCAACGCCAAATCAATTCCATGCAGAGAGTAATATCCCAAAAAGAACAACGAAGGGGCCTTCTCCATATTGGCCCCGAAAAAATCCTCTTCGGAAAAGCTGAAATCCGGTTGGCGCGGCTTCCAAAAGGAATGGGTTGCCAGCCACCTGGACAGGAGCTTTAAACGCTTCCGGTAGGGGCTCTTTTTTGAATTATCCATACTTCAAGGTCCATTTTATGAAGTTGAAGTATACCCGCCAGCTTTCCGGTCCGTAGCCGCCGGCAGCCAGCACGGCCATCGGACAGGCATTGCTGCGGACTAAATTATAGACA
Organism: Calditrichota bacterium; assembly: GCA_024275555.1. Lineage (GTDB taxonomy): Bacteria > Calditrichota > Calditrichia > RBG-13-44-9 > J075 > JAJRYW01. Next base: position 6,823 of record JAJRYW010000155.1, read on the forward strand.
AAAATATCGCGCTCCAGCATACCCCGTTCACTGACATTCAAATCGCCCAGGGTGTCTAAGACAAACGGGTCCGCCCCGGCCAGGTAAATAACCAATTCCGGTTTAAATTGGTAAAATATATCCGGCAGGGTGTTCTTGAGTAGCTGCAAATACTCCTCGGCGCCGGCCTGGCGGGGCGCGGCAACATCCAGGTTGCTCAACGGGTTGATCTCTTCCCATTTCTCGGCGTTCAGCGAATAGGTAAAGACATCCGGATCGTTTTCGAAGAACCTGGCTACGCCGTTGCCCTGGTGGTAATCCAGATCGACAACCAGCACCCGTATCCCGGGATGGGAGCGCCGCAGCCGGGTAATGGCAATGGCCACATCGTTGATCAGGCAAAATCCCTCCGCCCGGTCCCGGTGGGCGTGATGGTAGCCCCCGCCCAGGTTGAAAACCGTCTGATTGTGTGCAAAAGCATGTTCCACAGCAATGACGCTTCCCCCGGCTACATAGAGAAAATATTCAAACACATAGTTATCCCAGGGATTAATGTAATCCAGCGCCAGCGCCCGGCCAACCGCCCCGGGATTTTTTAGCGAAAGCACATATTTCTTGTCGTGTACGGTGAGCAGGTCCGCATCCGTTAGCGGTTCGGCCGGCAAAATATGCTTGCGGCGCACCAATCGCTCCTGAATAAGCTGGTCGCGGATTTTCTTGAACTTCATTACATCGAAGGCGCGGTAAGCGTTCTGGGCGTGTATCGAGGTCAGGTACTCGCTGCGGTAGACAATACGGCAATGGGGACGGAACCAATAACGGAACCAGCGCCGGGAACGGGAGAATCTATGGTTATGACGTAATTCTTCGGGTATCTGCATCATAATCACTTTTTAAAAAAACAGGCGTAGAATTGAATCCACCGGCCGATGATAACAGTTTGCATGCGACGCCGCGCCGCCCATTGCAAGTCCGATAATAGTCGCGTAATGTACGGAGTTCCAGCCAAATTCCCTACAGTCGAGAAAGATTGTTGAGCCGGGGATGTTGCAATGGTGTAGAAGATGGGATTTTTGGTTGAGTCGTACAAAATACTATCCTATATTAGGCGGCTTCACAAGTTGCTCCCGGATGAGGCGATATCAAAAAGGATTTTGTGTGCGGGACTGTGTGGAGGGGAATTGTTCTTCCCCTCACCCGCCGGTGTTGTTGCGTTGGCCTGGGTGCGATGGAGATTTGCGCAGGCTGAACGCTGTTGGATTTAACAGAAACGATTGGCAATATAGCGACGAAGGATGAAAAAACACTCTCAACTGTCTTACAAAGTCCTCCAGAAAGTAAAAGCGCAGGAATTTAAGCGCTTTTTTGAAGAACGCCAAACCGGCCGGTATCCTTTTTTAAATCACCTGGGCGAGGTGGTTTGGATGACTCCCGAAGAGGCGGAGCTTCAACATGAATACTATGAATACCAGGAAGGCTTTTGGGTTGGCCTGAAGCGTAAAATCGCCTTCGAGCGCCCCCCCCGTCTCGATAAAATAGCTCCGGAAGAGCGGGAGCTGCGCCTTCGCTATCGGAAGTATCTCGAGGAGCACTACCTGGGCCGGCTGACCCCGGAAACCGCCGCCCTGCTCCCACAACAGTGGAGTCATCCCCTTAGCGACGAAGAAATTGAAAGTATCCCGGTAACCCTGGAAATTCTGGAGTCCACCCCCTGGCAGCGCACTGTTGCGGTAGGAGCAATCTTGCTGACCATCCTGGTTGTGGGGCTCCTCGCCGGGAATGTCTTCGATTCCCGGGAGCCGACCGGCAGCATTGTGGTGGAAGCCAATGTTCGCGGCGCCGGCATCTTTCTGGATGATTCCAAACGCGGCTATGCCGATTTTATGAGAATGCTTCCGGATGTGCCCGTGGGCAAGCACCGGGTGCGGGTGGAAAAACCCGGCTATGTGGTTACTCCCAATATGGTGGAAGTGGAGGTGTTCCCCGATTCAATGATTTCCATCTATTTCAATTTAGAGCCTATGTCGCAACTAAAAATGGGATACCTGCGTATCCTGGCCGATCAGGCCGATTCCCGGGTGTTTATCAACAACGATTTTTACAGCGTGTTGGCCGAGCAGCCGGTATTGCCGCTGCAGGAGGGGGAATACCGGATTGCCCTGGAACGGGAGGGCTACCTCACCGAACCGGGCGAAATGCCGGTGCAGATCAGCAAAGGGGATACTGTGACAGTCCGGTTTCGGCAACGGAGGAGTTTCAATAGTGCGACCACGGCAAAAGTCCATACCGGCGAGTTGAGCATTACCACCAATGTCAGCGGGGCCCGGATCTACTTAAATGGCCGGGACACCGGCAAAGCGACCGACCACTTTTTTACTGAATTGCCCCTGGGCAGCTATACTATCCGGGTAGAAAAAGAGGGCTATAAGCCGGAGCCGGCGGAGCAGCGCATCTCCCTGACCCGAAGCAAGCCGCATGGTGAAGTAGATTTTCTGTTGTCCAAAGAGTTTGAAAACGGCGTGATCCGGGTAACTCCGGCAACGGCCCAAATATACCTGGATGACAAATTGCTGGGAACCGGTCACTACCAGGGGCCGCTGCCGTTAGGGAAACATCGCTTGCGCTTTGGCGAGGCGGCCGGGTATAAAACCCCCCGGGAGAAAGAAATCACCGTATTGCCGAATACGCCCTTTACCCTGAAGGTGGACTACTTCCCGGAGATTAAACTGATCGCGGAAGTGGCAGACGACGGCAACTTGAATATTCATAACTGTGATTTTATAACCGGGTATACGGTCGGCAACCGCGGCTTTACCGCCAGCGAGGAGGCCGGCCCGGAAATCGTCTACTACGACCGGCTGAAGAATTACTACTGGAAATTCGGCTACGCTTTTCCCTATCGCACCCCTAAAGGCAATGATGCGGTGAGGGTTTCCTTTCGTCTCCCCCAAAGGATAAATTATGATCATCCTTTTGTGCTGCGCTTTGAAGCGGCCGCTTCCAAAGAACGATATCCGCTGGCCATTTCCCGCAAGGTCGAGGTGCAAATAAAGCTGAACCACAAGATTTTGAGCTACTACTACACGCCCAAACTGCTGGAAGATATAAACGGCCTGGAAGTGATCGAGTGGGACATCACCAATCAAATTAAGCCCGGCCTTAATAACCTGGTGATTACCGTTACCGATAAAAACAACAGCTATTACTACCTCAAACGTATTTCCATTTCCAACTGAAATTTTTGCAATCCGCACAAAACGGATCGTATCGTTCTGGTATTGCCCCCCGCCGTTAGCCGCAGGCTTCAGACTGCGGAGGGGGTGTATCGAACTGCGGAGGGGGCGCAAGCTGAAGCTTGCGGCTACTCGGTTCGGTGTTGCCCCGGGGTGGGGAGGCCGGCTCGCGGTGCGGGATAACAGTTCTCCCTTAAGGTTTTAACACTTCCCAGGCAATCATATTTACTATTTCATTTTCCGGCGGGGTGTGTTAACTTTTTCCGTTATGGATTTATTTTCGCAAACCGAAGAAAAGAAGTCGCAAGACTCGACCCAGGCCCCTTTGGCGGAGCGTTGCCGTCCCCGGCGCTTACGCGATTTTGTCGGGCATGAGGAGATCATCGGGCCGGGAACTCCCCTGCGCGAGTCGATTAAGCTGAACCGTCTCAAATCGCTGATCCTCTGGGGGCCGCCCGGGGTGGGGAAGACCACCCTGGCCCGGATCATTGCCAACGAGGTGCAGGCGGACTTTATTGGCATCAGCGCGGTGGCGGCCGGGGTAAAAGAAATTCGCCAGACCATCGACCGGGCGAAAAAGAACCGCCGTCATTTTAATAAATCGACCATCCTGTTTATCGACGAAATCCACCGTTTCAACAAAGCTCAGCAAGACGCCCTGCTCCACGTGGTGGAAGACGGCACCCTGGTGCTGATCGGGGCGACCACGGAAAATCCTTCCTTCGAGGTGAATTCGCCGTTGCTCTCGCGCTGCCAGGTGTATCAAATGAAACCGCTTCAGGAGCAACACATACAGCAAATTGTTGAGCAGGCCCTAACGCGGGACGCGCTGCTGAAGTCCCGCCAAATTGAAATCACCGATTGGCCGGCCTTGATTACCCTGGCCGGCGGCGACGCACGCCGGGCGCTGAACACCATTGAAAAAGCGCTCGATCTCCTGGAAGACGTTTCTCCTCCCTTAAAACTGGACGCCCGGGTTTTCGAAAAAGCCGCTCAACAGAAAATCCTCTACTATGATAAATCCGGTGAATTCCACTACGACTTGATTTCGGCCTTCATCAAAAGTGTGCGCGGCAGCGACCCCGATGCGGCGCTTTACTGGATGTCGCGCATGTTGGCGGCCGGGGAAGACCCCAAGTTTATTGCCCGCCGGATGATTATTCTGGCTTCGGAGGACATCGGCAATGCCGATCCGCAGGCTTTGACCCTGGCGGTCAGTTGTTTTACGGCGGCGTCCTATATCGGGATGCCGGAGGCCCAGATTGTTCTGGCGCAGGCGGCAACTTACCTGGCCTCCGCTCCCAAAAGCAACGCCTCCTACCTGGGGTTAAGAGCGGCTTTGCAGGAAGTCAAAGACCATCCCGAGGTGCAGACGCCCTTGCATCTGCGCAACGCCCCAACTCATCTGATGAAAAAATTGGACTACGGGAAAGGATATCGTTATCCACATGATTCAGAAAATCATTTCATCCCGCAAAAATATTTACCGGAACCGCTGCAAGGGCATGTATATTACCAACCTTCCTCAGAGGGGGCGGAGCAATCCATCCGGCAGCGTTTGAAAGAATTGTGGAGAGGGGTCAAGTCCTATAAAGAAAACACTAAAGGCGAGAACGAAAACCATGAGTAGTCTAAAAGACCGGGTAACCGAGTATCTGATACAACTGAAGGTGAAGCCGGTGATGCGGCGCCTGAATCAATCCCTTTCATTTCCGATCTCGGCGAATTCGGTGAAGAAAGTTCTGGTGATAATGCCCCGAAACCTGGAGTTGCTGGAACGCGCCTCCAATTTTGTGCAATCGTTGCGGAAGACCTATCCGAACTGGCGGGTGGAATTGTTTGATGTGGATAAACTGAACAAGGACGATTTAAACCACCTCCAATTGCCCCGGCCCCGGATTGTGGCAAAACTCAAGCAGGCCGACTACCAGTTTGTGCTGGATTTGAACGATTATTGCGACCACCTCAGCGGATTTATCGCCTTGATGACCGAAGCGCCCTACCGGCTGCGTTTGCAATCCCAGCCGTCATTTTACTACAACCTGGTCTTTCATACTCAAAATAACGGAGACACCCTTTATTACGACTCCCTGCTCAATTACCTGCGTAAGCTGTTTGTGCGGCAGGGGTAAAATTATCGCCGTTCTCCGGTAAAGCCAAATCCCGCCGGAGGTTTCCGATATAGATAGGTTAGTTCATATTTTGGAGAATAGGAACCGATGAGCGACCATGACCGAATCGATATCCGGGCGGTGTTCTGTTGCTGTTTCCTGCTGCTGGCGAGTATACAGGCCGGGGAGTTTAAAATTACCACAGTGCTCGACGCCAATCTCTTTGTTCTGGAAACCGGCCAAAAAATACGCCTGGCCTATGTGGAAGCCCCATCGATAGCGGACTCCCTGAAAAACATGGCCCGCCTTGCTGCCAAGGTAAAAAACTATGCCGAAAGAAGATTTCTGAACCAAAAAGTGCGGGTGGAATTCCTGCACCAATCGCCTGGCGGGGAGGAGCCGGCCCCGGTGATGATCTACCAGAAGTTTTTCCTGAAGACCATTTGTTATAACCGGGTATATCTCGGGCAAGGCTTTGGAAAATTCCGCGAAGAGCATGATAGCAGCTACGCCGCCAATTACCGTATTCTGGCCCAACTGGCCCGCCGGAAAAAAAAGGGGATCTGGGATGAACGAGTCAGCGGGCCCTATCGACCCACCCGGTATGTCGGCAGTGCGTTTGCCGGGGCCGGCAGCTATGATAAACCGGATGGAAAATACCGGAGAGTAATGGTTTCTATGGAACCATACCATGACGCCAATGGATTTAAGCTAAGCGGTGGTTTAATATTGCTCCCCAATGATGACAGGGATAATGACAATCTGCTTTGGTTAAACACCGGTCTGGTTATCAATGGAAAACATTTTGGAATTGAACCGGAGTTGTTTTTCTTCCGGGTTACCGACGAGGAATTCGATGGAATGCTGTTTGATTTTTTTATCGTTCCCCAGATGAAGTTTAAATTCGGACAACTGAACCGCTTCTATTTTTCCCTGGATTTTTTTTCTGCCGGATTTCCGTTTGCGAGTTTATCTGTTGGCGCCACGATAGTTCATCCGGCGCCGTATAGAAAATTATCCTTGAATTTCGGTATTGCTAGCGAAAGCAGGCAAATGTTCGTATTCAATTCCCAATGGCAATTACACCGGCGCTGGATGCTAAATTTGCAGGGGAATCTGTATTCCAACCGGAAAGAAAAGTGGACAATATTTGGCCTGCGTGTGGGAGCAGGTTATATCTTTGGTAAAACTAACCAATCGGAGGAGTAAGTATGTGGTTAGAACGCTTCAAAATGCAGCAACTAGTTATGGTCGTCATGGCCTTTTTTTTGAACACAGGCTTCAGCCAGAGCCTGGTGAATGTCATCGACCTGCCGGCGAACGCTTATTTTAACTCGGCTTTCGGGCTTACCACGGATTCGTCTTCCCTGTTTCTTTCCAGCGGCAGTTCCACCTCTCCGCAGGCCGGGTATATCACGGAGTTGGATACTGCCGGCAATGTGCTGAACAGTTTCCCCACCGGCCTGGGGACCAGCCAGGGTTTAGCCTGGACCGGGAGCACCTTCTGGTATTTTAAACGCAGCGGCAGCTCCTCCGCGTTTGTAGAAGTGGACCCCAATGGCAACCAACTGCGCAGTATTTCCAGCGGTACGGCCTTCATCGCCGGATTGTACTGGGACGGCGACGGGCTCTGGTACGGCCTCTACTACCCGGACGCCGACGCCGGGTTCTACAAGCTGGATGTGAACAGCAGTACAGTGGTCGATACAATCATCGTGCCTCATCGGCAGCCGCACGGAATTACCTCGGACGGCCAATATTTCTACCTGGTCGGCGATGACTTTAGCGGCGACCCGGCCATCATTTTTATCTACGACCCGGCCGTTCAGGATACGGTCGGGGCCATTCATCTCTCCGATCCTTTTTCTCAAAACCCGCGTGGGATTACCTGGGACGGGCAATACCTGTGGCTGCTGGGCGATCCGGTCGGCACCACCACCCGGGCGTTTTTTCAATTTGACCCGGGCGGCAGCGGGGCGCCCAACATCGAGTTGCCGGCAACCCAGGTAAACTTTGGGCAAGTGTCGATTGGCAGCACCGATTCCGCCTTTTTTAAC
>JAJRYW010000156.1 GCA_024275555.1 Calditrichota bacterium
AAAGCCGCAAAGTATTGAAAAAAGCGAAGTTCAGAAATATGTTGGAACAGAGATTCAAGAACTAAATTTTTTTCAGATTTTTTTCTAATATGTTGTTTCTTTGCGTCTTAGCGGCTTTGCGTGAGTAATTTATGAATTAATCAGGCTATGTCTGATAAAGACAGGCTGAACTTGCAGTTGATGTTGGAAGCGGTACAAAAAATAAAAGACTATTCCGGTAGCTATGAAAATGCGGATGATTTTTTTCGGAACCAGAGAGATGAGGAAGTTTGGCAGATTATTCAATCACATATTCCGTTATTAGAAAAAGAATTACAAAAAATAGTGAAATAATAATGATTCGATCCGGTTTTACCTGTTTTGTTCTACTTCTGGTTGGCCTGCTTTTGGCAGGATGTTCCTCGGGCTTTAAAAAAGCCCCGGCGCCGCCGGTTGAGCCGATGATCACCGCCCTGGAAGACTGGCCGGAAGTGTACCGCCGGAATTTCGAAAAACTGAATTCGTTTAAAGGCAAGGCCCGTCTTTCCATCGAGTCGGCCGAGTTTTCCGGCCACGTATCCGTTTTTACTTACTGGATGCGTCCCGACAAGCTGTATTTAAAGGCCGAAGGGTTGTTCGGATTGGATATCGGCAAAATTTTTATGGGCAAAGACCGCTTTATTGTTTACTATCAGCACAACAATCATTTTGTTTCCGGAAGCATCGACGACCCCTACCTGAACCGTTTCTGGGAAACCAACATTACCCTCAAAGAATTGCGCCACGCCATCCTGGGCTACGCCTTGCAGAGCGACGGCCCGCTCTACCTGGAGGACAGCATCAACGGTATTTTTACCTCGCGGGATGATGAGTTGGAGTACCGCTACATTGTCAATCCGGGCAGCGGGCTGCTGGAAACCTGCGAAGTAAGCCGCGACGGGCGGGTCTTTATTCGCCAGGATTTCAAAAACTACCGGGTGTTTGACGGCGTCTTTGTGCCGACCCTGGTGCAAGTTACGCTCTTAGACCAAAAAGAACGGGTGTCGATCTTCTACAAAGATATCGATGTAAATGTACCGATTGATCCGTCCGAATATACCATCGAAATCAGCAGCAAAGTCGAACAGCTCAACGTCAACTAACAGGCCTATGAACCTCTCGGTAGTGATCCCTGCCTACAACGAAGCCGAATCTTTACCGGAACTTTTCCGTCAAATTCGCGCCGCCGTACCCGCCGATGTGGAGTACGAGGTCATCGTTATAGACGACGGCAGCAAAGATGAAACCCTGGAAGTGCTGCGCCGGGAAAAGGAGAATTTCCCACAACTGCGCGCCTACAGCTTTCGCAGAAACTATGGCAAGAGCGCCGCCCTGGCAAAAGGATTTGCTGCGGCAAAGGGCGATTTTGTTGTTACCATGGATGCCGATTTGCAAGACGATCCTGAGGAGATTGTAAGGCTGCTCCGGGAAATCCGGGAAAAAGAGCTCGACCTGGTCTCCGGATGGAAAAAACACCGCAAAGATCCGATCAGCAAACGCTGGCCGTCCAAGATTTACAACCTGATCACCTCCATTTTCAGCGGTATTCGCTTACACGATTTTAACTGCGGGCTGAAAATTTACCGCAAAGATGTCGTCAAATCGCTGGATATCTATGGCGAGATGCACCGCTTTATCCCGGTGCTGGCCCACAAAACCGGTTTCCGGGTCGGCGAGATGGTTGTCAATCACCGCAAGCGGGAACATGGAAAAAGTAAATACGGCGCACGCCGGTTTCTGAGCGGCTTTTTTGATCTGATTACGGTGCTCTTCCTGACCGGCTACAGCACCAAACCCCTGCATATTTTTGGTTTAATGGGCATGCTTTCGTTTTTATCCGGCTTTTTCATCGAAGCATATTTAACCTGGCAGTGGTTGCATAACCAGGGCATCGGCAAACGCCCCCTCTTTTTCCTGGGGATTTTATTGATTATCGTCGGCATTCAGTTTATCGGCGTGGGACTGCTGGCCGAGATGATCTCCGCCCGTCAGGCCAAAGAGGTTGTCTACCACGTCAAAGAAGAGTTGTGATGAAACCGGATGGGAGATAGTTTGCCGTCATGTCTACGGATAGACCCCGTTTTTACTCGATCATTGTTCCCTCCTACAATCGCCAGGAAGAAATCCGGGAATTAATCGAATCTTTTACCCGCCTGGATTTTCCTCCTCAGCGTTATGAGTTAATCATCGCCGATGACGGTTCCACCGACCAAACCGAAGCGCTGGTGCGCGAATATCAGGATCGGCTTGATCTTGACCTGAAATTTTTCCGGCAGGAGAACCGCGGCCCCGGGGCCGCCCGCAACATGGGCATGGAGAAAGCCCGGGGAGATTTTTTTATTTTTGTCGATTCCGATTGCACGGCGGCCCCGCAATGGCTTTCCGCCATTGATCAGGCGTTGAGCGAGGAGCAGGCCGACGCATTTGGCGGGCCGGATTCTTACCGGGATGATTTCCCCCCGCTGCTGAAGGCCATTAATTATTCCATGACCTCCTTCATCACCACCGGCGGAATTCGCGGGCACAAGAAAAAACGCCTGGGGAAATACTATCCCCGCAGTTTCAATATGGGGCTCTCCCGGGAGGTTTATCAGAAAATCGGCGGGTTTGGCTCGCTGCGGCACGGGCAGGATATCGAATTCAGTCACCGGATTATCCGGAGCGGGGCCAAAGTAATCCTCATCCCGGAAGCGGTGGTTTACCACAAACGCCGCACCTCACTAAAAAAATTTTTCCGGCAGGTGTTTAACTGGGGAGTTGCACGGATCAACCTGTATAAAATAGATCCGGCAATGCTGGAATTGGTGCATGTTCTCCCGGCGCTGGTTACGCTTGCTTTTTTGCTTGTGCTTGTGCTAAGCGTATTTATCCACCCTTTGGCCGTATTGCTGGGTTGGCTTATTGCGGCGGGCGGAGCGGTTTTGTTGTTGTCCGGCGTGCATGCGGCGGTACAATACCGGGAGCCGGTGCTGGCGCTCCTGGTTCCCCTGGTTATGCCGATACAGATCATCGGCTATGGACTGGGTTTCCTGCTCTCTTATTTCCGCCGGGTGATTCTTAACCAGGGTGAATGGACCGGGTTCCGCAAACGGTATTACAATTGACCCCCTGGCAGCGGCTTAAAATTTGGCAAAATCTCCTACCGTGGGGCGCACTAAACGCATATACTCCCGAAAAGGAATCCGGATTAATTCCGAATGGGTGCCGGCATTGAAGGCGATTTCCTCATCCTCGGAAAGGCTGCGATCCAGGTACACCTCCATATCATACAAAATACCGAAGGGCGGCATCGCTCCTAACTCGCATTCCGGAAAGGTATCGCGAAAGTCGGCTTCACTGGCCAGTTCCACCGAGAACACACCGGCAACTTCTTTAAATTTGGGGAAATCCACCTGGGCGGAGGCCGGCAGCACAGCCATTGCCAGCCGCCCGTCCGTCTTAACCATTACAGTCTTGGCTAACTCTTTGCCGGGAATGTGCGCGGAGGCGGCAATTTCCTGGGCCGTAAAAGCAGGCGAGTGGATAATCACCACGTAGCGCACCTCGTGGCGATCCAGGAATTTCTTAAGGGCAGCGACAGGCATATCATCCTCCTTTGTTGCTTCATTGCAACGACTTTATATGGATGGTGATCTGTTGTTGCCAATGAGAATGAGCGCCTGACAATTGAAAACATATCCGCAATCGACGCTGCTGCCGTACCAATGCAGAAGAAAGAAGAGCGTTTTACATCTATCCGGTAATCTGTTCCGTTAGAAGTTAATCATTTCACAAATAAAAGGCCAGTAAATCTTGATTTGAGCGGTTCCCGATCTTGTCTATTGTTTACAAAACCGTTATTTTCCGGAGTATCCTTAAGAGCGACAGCAGCGTTTGAACCGATTCGGGCCGTTCTTCGCCGATAACCGGATTTACCTTTGGGAAGGGTTCTTTTTGTTGGAATTTCTGCAATCAATACCTTATCGAGACTACCTTGTTGCTTATAGCCCCTATTTGTACCAGCCATATCTCTATACGCTGGTGTTTTTTGGGCAAACCGTAATTATCTGCCTGGGGCTCTTTTTGACCAACCGCTTGTATGACCGCTATATTTACCGGGCCTTCGGCTGGCGGGCGCTCCTGGTAGTTTCCTGGCTGGGAACGATTATCCACGAGGTTTCCCACGCCCTGGTTGCCAAGCTTTTCGGGCACCGGATAAAGAAGTTTAAGCCGTTTAGTCCCCATAAAGCTTCCGGTAGCCTGGGCATGGTGCAAAACAGCTGGATACGGCCCACGAATTTTATGGTGCGTTATTACCGGGAAGTCGCCGGGAATATTTTTATCGCTATGGCCCCTTTTGTCGGGGGAACGCTGTGTATCTACCTGCTGGTCAAGTTGCTGTTTCCGCAATACGTTCCGGTGGAGGCGGTTGAGCAGGGGGTGGGCTGGATCAACCTGGTTGAGCATCCCGATTGGGGGACAGCCCACCGCCTTTGGCAGGAAATCAAACTCTTTACCTTCCCTATAGCCCGCAGTGTTATGAATCGGGAATTCCTGAATCAATGGCCGTTTTATGTTATGCTCTATCTGTTGCTCTCCATTTCCAGCGGCATCGGGCCCAGCAGCACCGATTTCCGGGTGCTGCGCAGCTACCTATGGCGATTTTTAGCCGCGTTCTGGATTTTCGGGTGGATTGCTTACGGGAGTTTCATTGGGGTAGCCAAATTTGCCCGGCGCCTGGGATGGGTTGCCGATCCACCGGAGTTGCTCTTTGCTAAGATGATTACCTTTACAAACGGGATCTTGTTTTTTGCCCTGTTGATCTCGCTGACCTTCTTAATCGTCATCTTTTTGCTGGCGCAACTGAAAATCAAACTGTTCGGCGTCAGCAAAGATTTCCGCTGATAAACAGGTCTCGGTGATTTGCCGGGGCTACTTGAGCAGGATCATCTTGCGGGCCCGGGTAAACGGACCGGCCTCGAGACGGTAGAAGTAAAGGCCGCTGGAAAGCCCCCGGGCCGACCATGGCACACGATGTTCCCCCGGCGGCAGGGTCTGATCAATAAGCCGCTTAACCACCTGCCCCAATTGATTGTAGACGGTGATCTTCACCCGGATACTGCGGGGTAAATCAAAAACAATAGTGGTAGCGGGGTTAAACGGATTGGGATAATTCTGCCAGAGCCGGAACCGCTCCGGTGTGCCGCCCTCGAACGGGTCGTCAATGAGAACGACTTCGGCAATGACAATTACCAACGTATCGGTTGCCTGCCCGCTGTCCGGATCGGAGATGATCATGGTAATATGGTGAGTTTCCAATGGGTGCGCCGAGTCGGATACCGTCATCATCAGTAGCCCCCGGATGCTGTCATAATCAACCCGGATGATTGCCGAATCGGCTGAAAAAACATAGCTGAGGAGCGAATCGGGCGTCTCGACATCAAAAACGCTTTCCCAAATGTTTAGCGTATCGCCTGCATTGGCTTGCACCTGAATTGTATCCGGCATTCCTGCTATGATGGGCGCATCATTGACGGCGACAACGGAAATCCATACAGAGGCGGTGTCGCGCCCATTGCGTCCATCGCTGATTGTATAACGAAAGGAATCTGATCCGAAAAAGTTAGAATGCGGTGTATAGCTGATCAGCAACCCATTGGATTCCAGGAGAACCGTACCATTGGCCGGATTACTTATGGCTACAATTAGAAGCGAATCCTGATCCGGATCGTGATCGTTGTGGAGCGCCTGGATGTGAACCTCCTCATCCTCGCGGATTTCAACAGAGTCGTGATTGGCTATTGGCGCACGGTTAAAGTCAATTACGGTCAGTTCAAACAGCGCAGAATCGGCCATAACCCCGTCGCTGGCGATCACCATAATATTTGGGTATACCCCCGCGTCCCTGAAGCCGGGAGCAAAGCTAATCACGCCGTTCCCGCCGCCGTTGTCAACAAAACTAGCGAAGAGGGGCAGGTTGTTGACGCTGAGGCTCAGCGCGTCTCCATCAGGATCGACGGCGGTTACGGCGACGGTTAAGTTGTTCCCCTCGATCGTAGCCTGATCGGAGATGGGATTAACCGCCGGCGCGCGGTTGTGGTTGGTCACGGTCAAGGTAAACAATTCGCTTCCACTCAGACTCCCGTCGTTGGCGACCACCTCGATATTGG
>JAJRYW010000157.1 GCA_024275555.1 Calditrichota bacterium
AAACCGTTGAAACGGTTAAATGATCGCTGCAAGATCTCATTAACACCTGCCCCGGCTACCGGGGCGGTGTTAATGAGAAAGAAATTATTACATAGCCGTTTTAACGGCTTTCCATTGTGCAATTTGACATACGCCCATTTTTTTGTTTTCCGGCTATCATCCGGAAACTTAGCAGTTGGAGAGTCCTCGATTGATATCCACGTAAAACCAAAGGTTCCGTGTATGAAACTGTGGCCAAGCATGAATTTTCCTCAAACGAGAACTTTCAAATAGGAAATCACCAAGAATTTCGAAAACCGGCCCAAAAATAACCGAACCGTCAGTTTTTAAATACAACAAAAACAATTCGTGAAGCTTCGTGTAATTCGTGGATTAAGCTTTTTAGAATAAACTCAATTTTTGTATTGAGTTCGTTTTTAAACAGAACATGCCGGCCGTTTGCTTTGCAGCGGCGTCCGGCCTTGACAAATTTTGCAAGAAAACCGCTGGCCCGGTTTTATCCGTGTAGAATACACTTCTGCATAATATTCTCCAATATTTTTGTTGAATATTCTACAATTATTGAATGCACCTGAACTCTACGGCCGCTCAATTCCAAGCTTTATCCGTTGTTTATTAGTGCTTTAGCGATCTTTTGCCGGGTTCTGGCACAGGGTTTGAGTAAGAAGGAAGGTGAAATATCTCAAAGGAGAAAGAAATGGAATGGTTGAGCGAAAACTGGTTTTGGATTTTAGTCTTGATCGGATTTGTTGCCATGCATGTTTTCGGACACGGCAGTCATGGCGGTCATGGCAACCATCAGGGCGACGGTCATCAACATGATGCCGGGAAAGAGGACCTCGATCATTCCGGCAAATCACATCCTCATTCATAAAACATCCAAACTGAAGAGGGGAGAAGCGACATGCTAAACATTAAAACCGTTACCTGGTCTTTAGCCGTGTTTACTGCCATCAGCTACTTGTTTTGTATCCTGTATGGCTTGATCACCCCGGAAAGCATCCACATGCATCCGTTCCTGGAGGCGGTGCTGCCCGGGTTTAAATGGCTCTCCGTCGGGGGATTTTTCCTCGGCTTAATCGAAAGCTTTCTCTGGGGAGCTTACATCGGTCTGGTTTACACGCCGATATACAACTTTTTTCAAAAGCGTGCAGCAACCGGTTAATCGGCAAAGCTTGCGAAGTTGGGACAGGAGATTCCTTATAACTCATTATGATACGTGGTTCAATATAATGGAAAGATTAGAGAGGAGTACATAGATTATGGCACGCGATCCGGTTTGTGGTATGGAGGTGGAAAGCCCATCCCCATATACCACTGAGCATGATGGAAAACAGTATGAATTTTGTTCAACAGACTGTCAGAAGAAGTTTACCGATAATCCGCAGAAGTATTTGACAGCCGGGCCATCCGAACAGGAGTCCACCTACCGCATCTCTTCCGATGGGGTGGAACGCCTGCAAGTTCCCATTGTGGGAATGCACTGCGCTTCTTGTGTGGTCTCCATAGAAAAGGAGATCGATAAATTACCCGGGGTGCAAAAAGCCTCGGTAAATTACGCCAATGAAAAGGCGTACGTGGAATATCAGCCGCAGTTGTTGAGCGTCGAAGATATTCTCAAAGCCATCAAGAAAGCCGGTTACCAGGCCGCCTCGGCCAGCTTGACGATATGCATTCGCGGGATGCACTGCGCTTCCTGCGTCAGCAAAATTGAGAATGAACTCAAGGCCGTACCCGGGGTGTTGTCAGCCGAGGTCAATTTAGGGGCGGAGGCGGCCAGCATCACCTACCTCTCTTCCATGGTGAGTATTCCCGAAATCCGTAAGGTCATCGAGCGATTAGGCTACGAGACGGTGATTTCCGACGCGCCCTGCACCTCCGACAAACCGGGGGAAAAAGAAGCCGCGGAGCCGATCGACGAGAATCAACTTGCCCGGGAAAAAGAATATCACACCCTGTTGAAGAAATTTATTTTTGCCGGCGTTCTGTCGTTGCCGGTGATGTTTTTCAGCTACCCGGAGTTGTGGGGCCTGCCGGAACAATTCCAGCGCGGCCACGAAACCCTGCGTTATATCTGGATGGCCATGGGCCTTCTGGCGCTTCCGGTCATGTTCTGGTCCGGTTCTCAATTCTACACCGGGGCCTGGGCGGCCTTTAAAAACCGGGCCGCCAACATGCACACCCTCATCGCCACCGGTATTACCGCCGCCTGGCTCTATTCCACGGTAGCGGTGTTGTACCCGGGTATCTTTCCCCAGGAAGAATTGGCAGATCAATTTTATGATGTCGTCTTTGTGGTGGTGGCCCTGGTGGTGCTGGGCATGGCCCTGGAAATCCGCGCCAAGGGCAAAAGCTCGGAAGCGATTAAAAAACTGATCGGCCTGCAACCCAAAACCGCCCGGGTTATTCGCGATGGCAAGGAAATGGATGTGCCGGTGGAAGAAGTGGTGCTGGACGATATCATCCTGGTTCGCCCCGGGGAGAAAATTCCCGTCGACGGGGTGCTGGTGGAAGGCTCTTCATCCATTGATGAATCCATGATTACCGGGGAAGCCATCCCGGTAGAAAAACGCCAAGGCGACGAAGTCATCGGCGCGACCATCAACAAAACCGGATCGTTTAAATTTAAAGCGACCAAAGTTGGCAAAGACACCGCCCTGGCCCAGATCATTGAGATGGTCCAGCAGGCCCAGTCTTCCAAAGCGCCTATCCAGCGCGTGGTAGACACTGTGGCCGGGTATTTTGTGCCGGCGGTAATCATCCTGTCTATTCTTGCTTTTGTGGTCTGGTACGATTTCGGGCCGCAGCCCAACCTGGTCTACGCCCTGGTGATTTTTGTGACCACCCTGATTATTGCCTGCCCCTGTGCGTTAGGGTTGGCTACCCCGATCTCCCTGATGGTTGGAGTCGGCAAGGGCGCCGAAAACGGCATCCTGATCCGCAGCGGGGAAGCCCTGGAAACCGCCCAGCGACTCAATGCGATTATCCTGGATAAAACCGGCACCATTACCGAAGGGAAACCCACCTTAACCGATGTGATTACCGTGGGCGAT
The DNA here is from genome assembly GCA_024275555.1 of Calditrichota bacterium. Taxonomy (GTDB): domain Bacteria; phylum Calditrichota; class Calditrichia; order RBG-13-44-9; family J075; genus JAJRYW01. Next base: position 3,054 of record JAJRYW010000157.1, read on the forward strand.
TTTAAGGAATCGGATGTGCTCAGCCTGGCCGCCTCGGTGGAAAAAGCTTCTGAGCATCCCCTGGCGGAGGCCATTGTGCGGGGCGCCCAGGAACGCTCCCTGGCGCTGACAGACCCGGAAAATTTTGAAGCAGTGCCCGGGCACGGCGTCATCGCGACGGTAAATAAACGGAAAGTTGTACTGGGCAACCTGAAAATGATGACCAAAGAGGAAATTCAATACGCCGAGTTGCAGCAGCACAGCCAAACCCTGGCCGATGAAGGCAAAACACCGATGTTTATCGCCATCGACGGCCAGCCGGCCGGAATTATTGCCGTTGCCGATGTTGTCAAAGCCGATTCCCGGCAGGCCATTGCCCAGCTACATAAGATGGGCCTGGAAGTAATCATGATCACCGGCGACAACCAGCGCACCGCCGACGCCATCGCCCGGCAAGTCGGCGTGGACCGGGTGCTGGCCGAAGTGCTGCCGGAAGATAAAGCATTCAACGTGCAGAAACTTCAGCAGGAAGGCAAAGTGGTGGCCATGGTCGGCGACGGCATCAACGACGCGCCGGCGTTGGCCCAGGCGGATATCGGCATGGCAATTGGCACCGGAACCGACGTGGCCATCGAAGCATCGGACATCACCCTGATCAAAGGCAGCTTAAAAGGGGTGGTGCTGGCCATTCAATTGTCGAAGGCCACTATGAAGAACATCCGCCAGAACTTGTTCGGAGCCTTTTTCTACAACGGCCTGGGCCTGCCCATTGCCGCCGGGGTGCTCTACCCGTTCTTCGGCATACTGCTCTCCCCCATGATTGCCGGGGCGGCAATGGCTTTTAGCTCGGTAACCGTGGTCACCAATGCCAATCGGCTGCGACGCTTTACACCAAAATTGGATAAGCATTGAAATGGATTCCTCCTCCAAAGAGGCGCCTGTCCGGCGGGGTTGCGTTAACCTCCCGGGCGGGTTTTTAAAAAAGAGCAGAACTCCTCCACATACACCAGCAGCGGCTGGGGAAAGGCGCTCTTTCCCCGGCCCTTTTTAAGACGTTGAGAGGATAAACGAAAGGAGATCACATCATGGCTATAGATCAAATAATTGTGACGATTCTGGGCTTCGGGTTGTCCGGGCTGGTTGCCTGGTACTTCTGGTTCTCCGAAGCGAAAGCCACCCGCATCGAGGCGACAGACAGCGGGGTACAGGAAACCCTGATCACCGTAAAAGGGGGATACTCCCCGGATGTCATCGTGGTAAAGGCCGGTCAGCCGGTGCGCCTGAATTTCTACCGCACCGAAACCGCCGCATGTTCCGAGGAGGTCATCTTCCCGGACTTGCAACTGCACGCAACCTTGACGCCCTATAAAACCATCCCCCTGGAATTTACCCCGGATAAACCGGGTGAATACGCTTTCCAGTGCGGAATGGGCATGCTCCACGGAAAGTTGATTGTGGAAGAGAAATGATCCTGGCGGCGTCTGACAATGGACTGTGCTGACTTATAATTGCCTGGGAGGGAGGAAGTCAGCAAAGGGGGGCTGCGGAGATGCTTTTCAGCGCGTTCATTAAATTTAAAGTAACTACTCAGGTAGCTATTATTCAGGATATAGATTAATTAAGAGTTCCTGTAGAAATCTGTTTTTGTGATCAAAATTTTTTCTTTACCGCCATGATCGCAGCGGATACGCGACGGCCGCAACGCGTAAAAGATAAATTCTGTTCGTTGCGAACGCTGCGTTTTCTTTGCGATCGTTGCGGTTGAACAACCTGAGTAGTTACAATTAAAACCCGTATCCTGCCGGGCCCGTATCCAGGTACGTTTACATAACCCTGGATGTTATTCGCATTGTTATTACCGGCGCCAAAGCGGGAGGACCCAAATTTATCTCTGGCGTTACCCATGCCCCGGTAAGCATTTTGCTGTGCGGCTGCATCAAAATTAACTACCGGCATGGGGTTACCATCGTACCCGGCATTTCCTTTTTCATCCAGCCAATAATGCCCCGGGTGTATCCAATTTCCAAATTGTGGTTTCTCAATTAGATGAGCAACCGGGTAAAAACATTTTCTTCTTGATTTACCGGGCTGCTTTTATTACCTCCCTGGTGTGCATACTCAGGGAGGTGTTTACTTTTCATCAAGAAAGCCAAATCACTTCCTCTATTTAGAACAGCAAACGGGGTGTGCACTAATTATTTTTCTGCAAATTTTACTGACAAATCCGGGTCAGGAAAACCGAAGGGGATCATTATGAAAAGAAAACTAATTTTGGCGATGTCTATTTTTCTGTTTAGCTACTGCACTTCCGAAAAGCCCGTCGAATTGCCCCAGGACGACCATGCTATCGTCGTGGAAGAGGTGATTCAGGTTGATAATTATACCTACCTGTTTGGGAAAAACGCCCAAAAAACTTTTTGGCTGGCCAGCCCTCGCTTTGATGCACAAAAGGGGAAAACATATTACTTTGGCGAATACATGGAAATGGTAAACTTCCATAGCAAGGTACTGAATCGTACCTTTGATTCGATCCTATTTGTTCCGTCGCTTTAAGAATCGCCACAACCCTCTTCATCTAACCTACAAACTCGTGAAGATGTGACAATGCCGCCGGAGAAAAGCGATCAAAATATCGCAGCCGTGCCGTTCGCGGGTGAAGTGACGGTCGAGCAAGTTTATAATCAGAAAGAACAATTATCCGGAAAAAGAATACGGATTCGCGGTAAAGTGGTCAAGGTTAATAATGACATCATGAATCGCAATTGGATTCACATCCATGATGGAACCGGCAAATCCGGCAGCGAGGACTTACTCATCACTTCCGGCCAGAGCGCCAATAAGGGAGATCAAATTGTTGCGGAAGGGATAGTGACCGTGGACAAAGATTTTGGGGCGGGTTATTCGTATGGGGTGTTACTCGAGAATGCGCAGATCACCATCGAAAAGGAATGACCTTATAACCTCTTAAATATAGTGATTATTGGCTTTAAAAACTTATTGTCGTTTTCCCGTCCCCCACGCAGCGCCGCCCCAATGTGGCGGCGCTCCAACGGAGCCCCGTTGGGGTTGGCGTTAGTGCGGGATGGTGTTGCCGCGAAGCGAAACGAAAAATTTCTTCTCGTTCCAGGCTCCTGCCTGGAACGCTCCTTTCCGCAAAGCTCCGCTTTTAGTTTACTCTCTCTTCGTGAGACATATTATGTTAAAAACAATCTTCAAAGCAGCAGTTTTGAAGGAGAAGGAAAGTGCGACACATAGTTTTTTCTGCCAACAGATTTCTCACCCATCCCTAAGTTCGCCTGTCTGCCGCAGGCAGGAAATGACAAGCATGGCCCCCTGTCATTTCAATC
>JAJRYW010000158.1 GCA_024275555.1 Calditrichota bacterium
TAATTGTAAATTAAAGATAAAGTTTTGAGTGTTAACAGATTTCTCTCTTCGTTCGAAATGACATAAGTTATGTAGTAATATAAGCTTAGCTTGCAATAAGGTCTGTTAAACAATTTAAAGACCATAAAAATATTTAGTTAGACAGAGCTTTATCTTTAATTGTTTCTCAGAGTTCTCTGTGACTCAACAGCAAAAAACCGGTAAGCGCATAACATCAGTTGACCCTCTTAAGGTCTTGCCTCGAAGAGAGGCGGCAAGGATTACTTTAACAAGACCAATTTTTTAACATCGGTAAACTTGCCGCCAACGTTCATGCGATAGAAATACACCCCGGTAGCAACGCGCTGGCCGTCTCCGTTGCGGCCATTCCATTCCACCTTGTGCAGCCCGGGTGCGTGTATCCCTGAAACCAGGGTGCGCACCTTTTGTCCCAGTTCATTAAAAACGGACAATTCTACCCTGGCCGTGCGGGGCACGCGGTACTCGATGATGGTGCTGGGATTAAAGGGATTGGGATAGTTCTGCGCCAGCGAGAATTCATTTGGCAGCGGCCCGGCCTCGTCCGGTTCCCCGATACCCACGATTACATCCAGGTAGCTCAAGACCACATCCAGCACCAACTCGCGCCGGGATGCTTCACTTATGCCCTCCACGCCGAAACCGAAGATAACCGCCTTAGCGCTATTGGCCTCGTAAGCGGCCCCGGCAACCGAGGACTGCAAAGCGCCGTAGAAAAAGACGCTGCGGGTGGTAGCGCTGTTGGTAATCGACATGCGATCTTTGGAGGTCTGGTTGTTAGCGCCGTCGCCGCCCGAGGTGATCAGGATAATTCCGTCGCCGATATCGCCGGCCACACCCCGCACAATCGGCTGCGCTTCGTTGGCCTCGTAGGCAAGCCCCAGATTGTTCAGGAAAGTGCTCCCGTTAAGTTCTTCGGCAATATCCTGGCCGGTCAGGAAAAGCAGTCCCCCGTTGTTCAAATGATTTTGCAGGGAAACCTGTTCGTCGGCGCTCAGGGTGGGATTTCCGGCGTCGCCGGTATACCAGACAATTGTTTTGCTGGGATAGGCCGCCATGTCCGCATCGCCGGGAGAACCGGCCAGAGCAACATCCCAATGGTGGAAAGTCTTCCCTAAATTCCGAAGCGCATCTATATAAATTTGCTCGTATTCCTGGCCGCTGTCGTCATCCACCAGCATTATTTGCGCCACATTTAATGCAAAATCGGCCGTAGCGCCGCCGGCGTCTAAATTCTGAAGCTCCCTCTCCTGAACCGGGTAAGGTGAAACCGGCTCTACCCGCACCCGGTAGTCTTCGGCAGAAGGAACGGTAAGGAGATAATTTCCGATGCTGTCGGTGCTGACCACGGCAACCGGTTCGGAGGGAATCCCCGGTTTATTGGAAATGCCATAAACAAGGATATTGGCTTGCACGGGATTGCCGGAGAGCGAATCAACCACGGCGCCGCTGATTTGGGCCATGGGGCTGGGCTGCAAATTGAAATCGGCAGTGAGCACCTCGGTATTGCCAATCCCTCCCGGGGCACTAAAAGTAATGGTGGTGTTTTGGCTCTGGTATCCAAAATATTCCACGGCAGCGTCAAACTGCTGGCTGAGAATGACCGCTTCATACGTGCCGTCTGATAAAGCGCCGATATTGCGTGTTGCCGCACCGGGAATCTGAAAGCGCCCCGTCTGGGGGGATTCCACCGGCCCGGTTAACGAGGCCATCACAACCTGATCGGCAATGACTTCCGCGCCTTCCAGCGGCTGCGAATTGCCGGCGTCCAGGATACGGCCTTGCAGTTTCCAGGTGGGATACATAACCGCCGCTACCGCGATATCATCAATATGCAGGGAACGCTTGGTGGTGTCTCCCGTACCGGCGGTGCCATACATGGTGGCGGCGATAATCAACTCCCCGCACCCGGGAGGACCCCCAACCGGCCCGGTATGGCTGCTCCCCATATGGTGACCGAACTCATGCGACATGGTACCTTGCAGATCGATCAGGTTCGGCTCGCCGTTTAACCCCGGGGGAAAATCCCGGGCGTTCCAAACCAGGTCCGACTCGACGGCGTGATACCCGCCAACCGGAGAGGTAAAAGTCGCCGAGAAGGCAATCGTATTGGTTCCCGGGGGAAAGTTTACCCCCTGGATATCAAAAAAAACTAAATTTATGCCGTCGCGGCTTACTGTGGTGGCCGCCGTTGTTCCGGCATTGTTGAACTCCCAATAAGAGGAAGGCAGGTCTTCCCAGGCTTGCGCCCCGGCGTCAATCGGCCCGATCCAATCGGGCGGGATGGACTGATGCAGATGATAGTTAAAAGGGATATCCTGGTCAAAGTATATTCTGAATGTTCCTGCAGAATTGGTAATGATGCACAAGGCATACACCGTCGCGCTGGCCAGCAACATAGCTGCTACAAGAGCAGTTCTGA
>JAJRYW010000159.1 GCA_024275555.1 Calditrichota bacterium
ATTGCACAATGGAAAGCCGTTAAAACGGCTATGTAATAATTTCTTTCTCATTAACACCGGGCTTAAGCCCGGTGTTAATGACATCTTGCAGCGATTGTTTAACCGTTTCAACGGTTTTTAAAGAATGTCTAAAAAAGGCAATTTGTCATGCGCCCATTTTTTTGTTTTCCGGCTATCACCTGGAAACTTACCAGTTGGAGAGTCCTCGATTGATTTCCACGTAAAAGCAAAGGTTCTGTGTATGAAACTGTGGCCAGGCGTGAATTTTTCCCAAAACGAGAACTTTCGAATAGGAAATCACCAAGAACTTCGAAAACAGCCCCCAAAATGAGCGAACGGTTAGTCTTCATTTGCTGAATAGTAACTTTTAATCTAAGAATTACAGAGTCTTAAATGGTTTTCAGGTCTATTGACGGTTGGCCTCCCGGAAGGCTTTGCACGCATAAAAAATTGCCGAGACAAACCGCTGCGGAGTTTTTCTCTTCAGTACAGGACAAATTTCTCCGCCCGGGTAATTCTGCTCACACAAATCATTAAAAAGGCTTGATAACCCCATCCCCACCCGATAAATTTACGCCGTGATCTTCGGGGCAAGGTGACTCAGCCCGGCGCATCTGGCCGGCTGGGAATTCCTGACCGGCGGCAACAGTCCGCGACTCCGGCGCCGAGCGACCCTCTGCGCCGGACTGAACCGGTGGAATTCCGGTACCGACGGTATAGTCCGGATGGGAGAAGATCAGGCAGGCGCGGTCCGATGGCGCTCTGCTCAACTCATCGTGCCAAAATCTCCGGCATGGCGCTCCCGCCTATGTACTTCCCCCGATGATCGCTCCAACACGAACTGCAGGAGCAGAGACGATGTCGCATCACTTTATGAAACGGGCGTTGGAGTTAGCCCAACACGGCAGCGGATTTACCTCCCCCAACCCCCTGGTCGGCGCCGTTCTGGTTAAAGAGGGGCGGATTATCGGGGAAGGGTATCATCCCCGCTTTGGAGAACAGCACGCCGAAGCCATGGCGATTTCCTCGGCGCGGGAGCCGGTAGAAGGCGCAGAACTTTTCTGCACGCTGGAACCGTGCACCCCCACCATCCCCAACAAAAAAACCCCGGCCTGTTCGCTGAGAATCATCCGGGAAAAAATCGGGAAGGTGCATATTGCCACCTTGGACCCCAATCCCCATGTGCAGGGAAAAGGGGTGGAAGCATTGCACCGGGCCGGGATTCCCGTGGAAGTGGGCCTGATGGCCCGGGAAGCGCTGGCGCTCAACGAGCCTTATTTTAAATTTATCCAACAGGGCAAACCGTTTATCCACCTTAAGATTGCCGCATCGCTGGACGGCCGGATTGCCGCCGCCAACGGCGATTCCCGCTGGATTACCGACCAGGCTGCGCGCACGCTGGTGCACCGCTGGCGGGCTCGTTACGACGCGGTGCTGATCGGGGTGGATACGGCAATCTGTGACGATCCCCAACTGACGGTGCGGCTTTGCAGCGGCCCCCAGCCCTACCGGATTGTGCTTGACAGCCGTCTGCGCATCCCGGAAAACAGCCGCTTGCTCCGGGACCAGTTTGCGGCCAAAACCATTATCTTTGCGGCCGGGGAGCCTCCCCCCGAAAAACTGGCACGGCTCCGCCGGGCAGGTATGCGGGTGGAAATTGTTCCCGCCGATGAACAGGGACAAACCGCTCTTCCCCAGGTGCTGGAGCAATTAGGCCGCCTGTCAATCAGTTCGGTGCTGGTGGAAGGCGGCAGCAAAATATTCACCGCTTTTATCCGGCAGCGCTGTTTCGACAAGCTGAGTATTTTTTATGCCCCGCTAATCATCGGAACGGGCCGCAACGCCATCGGCGAACTAAACACCGGCGCTATTGCCGGCGCCATGCGGCTGGAGCGGGTCGCGCATCGCAGCATCGGCAATCAACTAATCATCGAAGGCTACCGGAATTACCGGGAAAGCCTGGGCAATTTTTGGGAGAAAGACCTATGTTTACCGGAATTATCGAAACCGTCGGCGTTGTAGATCATATCGAATCGATCTCCGGGGGAGTCCGGCTGGCTATCCGGGCCCCGGCCCTGCTGGACGATTTGCACATCGGCGATTCGATTGCTGTCAACGGAGTTTGTTTAACGGCTGTGGCCCTGGAGGCCAAGCGGGGATTCTCGGCGGAAGCCGTGGGCGAGACGTTGGAGAAAACCACCCTGGGGCGCCTTCAGGCTGGAGACCCGGTCAACCTGGAGCGGGCCATGCCGGCCGACGGGCGTTTTGGCGGGCACTTTGTGCAAGGCCATGTCAACGCCACGGCGACCATCACCCAGTGGTATCCCCGGGGCGAAAACTATTTTCTGGAGCTTGAACTTCCGGGAAGGCTCCTCAAGTACCTGGCCCGGGAGGGCTCCATCGCCGTGGAAGGGATCAGCCTCACTATTGCCTCGCTGGATGGGAACCGGGTGGGTATAAACATCATCCCCCACACGGCCAAAGCCACCAATCTGCAATCCAGACACCCCGGCGATTTGGTCAACATCGAAGTGGACATGATTGCCAAGTATTTAGAACGCCTAATTCAATACCGTTCCATTGATTCGGAGTCACTTTAAATGAGCACAGCGACTGTTCCTCCCCGCCAAAATGGCAAGCATTTTAATTTTGCCAGCATAGAGACCGCCATCGAGCGCTACCGCCGTGGTGAAATATTAATTGTGGTTGATGATGAAGACCGGGAAAATGAAGGCGATTTGGTGCTGGCCGCCGAACACGCCACACCGGAGAAGATCAACTTTCTGATCCGGGAGGGCCGCGGGCTGATATGTGTCGGGATTCCCCCGGAGCGGGCCTCCCAATTGGCGCTCCCGGCTATGACCGCCCAAAATACGGCTCGCCTGGGAACCGCATTTACCGTCAGCGTGGACGCCCTAAAGGACACCACCACCGGGATTTCCGCCTTTGACCGCGCCGCAACCATCCGCGCTTTAGCCGACCCGGCCACACGCCCGGAAGACCTGGGCCGCCCGGGACACATCTTTCCCCTGGTTGCCCGGGACGGCGGTGTGGTGGTGCGCCCGGGCCACACCGAGGCGGTGGTAGACCTGGCCCGCCTGGCGGGGCTGTTGCCTGCCGGCGTGCTTTGCGAAGTCCTGGACGACGACGGCCGGATGGCCCGGTTGCCCCGGCTGTTTAAACTGGCGGAAAAGTTTGGCCTGATTGTCATAAAAATTCAGGATTTGCTGGATTACCGGAGGCGGAAAGAACAACTGATCGAGCAAGTCTCCGAGGTGTCCTTGCCCACCCGGTTTGGCGATTTTCAACTCCATCTGTTCCAAAACCGCTTCCAGCCGGAGGAACATCACCTGGCCCTGGTAAAAGGAGACCCCACCGTTTCCCAGCCGGCCCTGGTGCGGGTCCATTCGGAGTGCCTTACCGGGGATATTTTCGGTTCTCATCGCTGCGACTGCGGGAATCAACTCCACGAAGCGTTAAAGCGAATTGACGAGACCGGGGCCGGGGCGCTGCTCTATATGCGCCAGGAAGGACGGGGCATCGGGCTGGTCAACAAAATTTTGGCCTATCGATTACAGGAACAGGGCAAAGACACCGTGGAAGCAAACGAAGCGCTGGGCTTTGCCGCCGATCTGCGCGAGTACTGGTTTGCCGCCCGGATGCTGAGCGAATTGGGAATTCACCGGATTCGCCTGATGACCAACAACCCCCGGAAAATTCAACAACTGGAAACCTACGGGATTGAGATCGCCGAGCGGGTTCCCCTGATTTGTGAACCCAACCCGGCCAATCAGCGTTACCTGTTCACCAAGGGAGAAAAAATGGGCCATTTAATTTTTTAGGCCCGGCCGGAATTTACAAATATTTGCTAAAACCGAAGGAGAATCGGACATGCCAACCTACATCCAGGGCCAGCTCTCGGCCCAGAAGATGAGAATCGCCGTTGTTATCGCGCGGTTTAACCAGTTTATCTGTCAAAGTCTGTTAGACTGCGCCATTGATTGCTTTAAGCGCCACGGCGGCAGCGCCGGCGACCTGACCGTGCATTGGGCGCCGGGCTCTTTTGAACTGCCGCTGGTTGCCCAGCGAACCGCTCAAACCGGCAAGTATGACGCGGTGATCTGCCTGGGGGTCATCATTCGCGGTTCCACACCTCATTTTGATTTTATTGCCGCCTCTGCGGCCAATGGAATATCGAAAGCCGCCCTGAACAGCGACACCCCGATCATCTTTGGAGTGCTGACCACCAACTCCATCGAGCAGGCCATTGAGCGGGCCGGAACCAAATCCGGCAACAAAGGCTGGGACGCCATGCTCTCGGCAATCGAGATGGTCGACCTCTTGAAAAAGATTGGCTGATTTCTTCCCCAAACGAACCTCCCTCTGAGCTGGTTCGAGCTCAACCTGTGAATCAGCAGCAAACCTCTTTGTGGGAAATCACGCAGTTGTTTCTGGCAACAGGTGATTTCCCACAGATCCCAACCGATCCGGCTACCAAATGAGCAACCCGCCAAAACGAATCCGGGGGAATAAGCCTCGCTATTCGGCGCTTTCGGAAACCAATCCGGAAAATATTCAGCAAATATTCTAAATTGGCATTCTCTTTGATTGAACTTGAGACCAAACCAAGGAGGCCATGTGTACTATTCTACAGGAAAGGAAAGGACAGAGATGTCGAGCTACAATCGTATTACCAATATTAAAGCGATACCGGCAGACGCCGTTAACAAGCTGATTGCCTGCGGATTGAGATCATTGAAATCCTTTTTACACTATGCGTCAAGCACCGGCAACCGGCAGCGCTTATCCCGCAAAACCGGAATTAGTGAGTTGGAATTATTAAAATGGGCGCACCTGGCGGATTTGTATCGGATAAAGGGAATCGGAGCACAATACCTGGTGCTGCTCCAGTTGGCAGCCATCCGGTGTATCGAGGATTTGCAGCAAGCCGACGCAACACTGCTCTTAAAACAGATCGAAGAAATTAACCGGCAGACCTACCCCAAAATTGTCGACATACTTCCGGTGCACAAACAAGTGGAATCCTGGATTCAGCAAGCGAATGAGATGGAACCTCTTGTAGAAACTCCCCTGGTAGATACTATTATGCGTTAAACTCAGGCTGTGCTGCGAATCCACTCCACAAGCGGCATTTTGAGAAAGTAGAGCGTGATCATAACTACCAGCCGGGTAATCGCTGCGGCATAAAAGCCCTTCCGAAAATCCAAACCGGTGCGCACATTTATGAATTTAGCGGCGACCCATATTTCTAAAGGAATAAAAATGATACCCCACTCGTTAAATTGGGAGAAGTGGAAACTATTCCAGGCAATCATTCCCCACAACGCCCCCGGCAATAAACAATGCCGGGGCGTCCCGTAATACCAAAGAAGCGCCAGCAGCAGCAGGATCGATAAGCCAATATTACTGAGCAGGAACAGCGCCTGCGCTTTAACCAGGTCGGTTTGATAGAGGTCGGTTATACTTACCGTTGTCGCGACCCCAACACCCCAAAGCAAAATTAGTACCGTTACTTCAAACAAAGAGATTGATCTATCGGCAAACATTTTATGCTCCGCATTAAGAACAGAATTGATACTGAAAACTACCTAAGCGCCAACTCCATATCAGTAAAGCCGGCCTTATAATTTCGGCGCCAAACAAAAGCCCGGTAATTTACGGTCAACAATATAAATATATTTGCATATCGACACGAATCTAAGAAACAATTTTAAAATTTTGGAGTATTATTGTTTGTTAACAGCAATATTTTAATAAACTTACCCCTTTTCTGCGGGCAATTGAACACATTATAAAAACCCCTTTAAAAAACAATGGGAACTTCATTGACATGTTGGGCGGAATAACGTATATTTTTGCCATCGAGGGTTTCATTTCAGGTGAGATGTAGTGGCTAACAATTTTAGGAGGGGTAAGAAGATGCGACCATACTCATAACGGGAGGCAAAAATGAAAGGTATTAAAGGGCTTTCTCGCATTGACTCCGAAAAGAAGAAAATGCATGGCTGGTACGTGAGAGTTTACGGCGGGGGGAAAACCTACGCCAAATACTTTAGCGACCATCGCTACGGGGGGAAAAACAAAGCCTTAGTTACCGCTTTGCACCACCTGGAAAAACTCACCAAAAAAGTTGAAAAGAAGTTCGCTAATTTTGCCGCCTATCAAAATCAGCCCTTGTATTGGAACAAACCCGGCAAATCCAATCAATCCGGATTAGTGGGTATCCACCGTTGCGAAACGATGAGCCACGGGCGAGAGGTCGCTTATTGGGCGGCAACCTGGAATGAACGCGGGCAACGCAAGGACAAAGCATTCTACTTTAGCAACAAGCTGCGCACCGAAGAAGAAGCCAAACGCCTGGCCATTGAATACCGCGCCCAAAAACTCATTGAACTTTCCGGAGGAAAGCTGGCCCCCAAAAAACGGCGCGGCCGCCAGAAAGACGGCGAGAAAAAGCCGCTTACCACCTGGGTGCCCGGCCTGGTGATCGAGGACTGGAGCCCCGACCTCAGCATAGGCTCCTTAGATTACAGTAAAGAAATCAAGAAACGTGAACCGCTGACGCGTAAGCGGATTGATGATTTACAGATTTTTCTGGGCCTGGCCTCCCTGCATTTTAATTGGGAAGATATCGACTACGAATTCGGGCGGGGAATTTTTAAAAATGATATACGCTCACGCTGCTTCTGGAACAAAGAAGGCATCCGAACAGATGTCGTTATTGAAAATGATGGGCGCATTTGCCTGCACCAGGGCACCGAGCCCGACCCCTATTATATGCAACACCATCCGGAGCTAAAAATCAAACCGGGCCGCAAACACATGAAAGCCGATTTTTTACTGAATGAGTAGAGCGCAATAATCCGAATCACACCCAGGCAACCTCCCGGCCAGGTTGCCGATTCGGACAGTCCGAGTTCATCTTTACGAAAACAGCATCTTAGGGACGTTGGCGCCGGTAAGAGACCTTCTTACCTTCTAAACAACTGTGATTATTAAAATAGACCTTATTCCAAACTAAGTTTATATTACTACATAACTTATGTCATTTTCCCGACCACAACGTGGCGCCGTTGGCATTGGCGCGGGATGGCGTTGCCACGAACAAAGAGAGAAATCTGTTAACACTCAGAACTTTATCTTTAATTTACAATTATTTCAGCAAATTTAATGTCGAATACACACAGATTTCTCTCTCCGTCCCTGGAGTTCGTGGCAACGCCATCCCGTTGGGAAAATGACAGTGGTTTTTTAAAGTTAATAATTACAGTTCTTTAAAAGGTAATAAG
>JAJRYW010000001.1 GCA_024275555.1 Calditrichota bacterium
CATAGCTTATCCTTGCTTATTCTTCCCCATCTTCCATTAACCAGACTTTCAGCAGCTTGGTGGCGTCATCCGGATTCTTTTTTACATAATCCTGGATGCGTTCACCCAGGATGTTTACCTGCGTGGCGGCTTTGAAGAATTCATCCGCCATAATTACTTCTTCCTGCATTTGTTCGGCTTTGCTCTCTGCCAGAGCGCCGGCCGCTTCGGATTCCGAGGCTTCTCCCAGCGCGGTCAGCTCGTCGGTCTCGCCCTTCAGTTGGCGAATTTGATGCTCGATCTCTTCGCTGCGCTGCCGGGCCTGGTTCATCAGCGACCGCACGACTAAGATTGCTGCGATAATGGTCAACAATATGAACCCTTTTTCCAAAATATCTTGCAGGTCGCCAAAGGGGGTGGCCGGTTCTTCCAGGTCTTTTTCCCAATCATCGGGATTAAATTCCATGTTTACAATCGAGAACTGATCGTTGCGTTCATCCCGGTAGCCTACCGCGCGTTTTACCAATTCACTCAACTGGTTCAACTCGCCGGGATCGCGCGGGACGCTCTTCTGCTCCGTTTCGCCGCCCTCGGTGGTAATAACTTCGCGCTTGTTGTTGATCATCACCGCTACGGAAAGATGCCTGATATTTCCCACCCCGGCGACAATATGCTCCACGGTTTTGCTGGTTTCGTAATTGGCCAGGGTGCTGGAGGCGTTGGCATTGCCGGTTCCCCCGGAAGCGGCGTCTGCCGGGGTGCTCTGCTCGGATATTTCCTCGCTGATGGTGGCGGTGCGCTCCGGGTCTACTTGCTGAATCTTTTTCTCGACCTGGTCCCAGTTCAGCTCTGCGGTAACCTGCACGGTGGCGTTGCCGGGGCCGACCCGCAACTCTAATACTTGCAGGGCCTTGCGGGCCAGGTCTTCTTCAACCTTGCGTTTAAATTCCAGTTGGTTGCTGGTTAAGCTGAGCACGCTGGCCGGGTCCTGGTTGCGGCTGAGTATCCGCCCCCGGGTGTCGGTGATGGTCACATTCTCCGGTTCCAGCCCCTCGATGCTGCTGGCCACCAGGTGGGCAATCGCTTCGATGGTCATTTGAGGGGGCATACTCTTGCGTCTCAGCTTTAACTGAACCGAGGCCGTGGGAAGCTGCTGGTCTTTCTCGAAAAGACGCTCTTTGGGGATGACGATAAGAACCGAGGCCCTCTCTACGCTTTCGATGGAACGGATGGTGCGGGCCAGTTCGCCTTCCAGGGCCCGTTTATAAGCAATCTTTTGCCGGAATTCGGTAACCCCCAGTTCCTGATTATCAAAAATTTCATAGCCGATCGGGCCGGATTCCGGGAGGCCTTCCCGGGCAAAATCCAGCCGCAATTCATAGACCTTCCGGGCCGGAACCAATATGGTCTTCCCGCCGTCTTTCAGGGTGTATTTTACACTGCGCTCTTTAAGCTTTTCTATAATCTCCCCGGCGTCTTTGGTGGATAACTCGGAGAAAAGCGGTTCGTAAGGGGTTGAAGTCGTCCAGCTCAGAAAAATGATCAGCATGGTCAGCGCCGCCACAGCGATGATGGACACCATCACCTTTTGCTATATGTTTAAGCGCGAGAAAACCTGACCAAAATAGGTCCGGAAGCGCTGTAAAAAATCTGACATAGTGAGATCATCCTGTTTTCAAAAATTAAAAGGGTCTGTGTGCAATAATCTGTAGAATTGATATGGCGGCGTTACATCTGTATCCGCATGATTTCCTGGTAACCTTCCATCAGCTTATTGCGGATTTCCAGCATCAACTCCAGGCCCAGCCGCGCTTTTTCCGCATCGAGCATCACCTGGTGCAGGTCGGTCAGTTCCCCGCGTACAAAGAGCTCCGTAGAGGTGGCTGCCTGCTGCTGCATACTATTGATGTCAAGAATAGCCTCTTTGAGCGTATCTTTGAAATCCGCATTGGGCTGTTCATCCACTCCGTTCTTGGCTGCTTGTTCCAGCGCCTTGCCAAACGATGGCGACGTGATTTTACCAATCATGTTATCCTCACTTCCGGCTTACCCGCGTATATCTATAATTTGACCCTTCTCAGTGAAGGTCTTTTGCTGCTGATCTACATACGCCCGGATTTCCTTACGGGCTTTGGGAAAGATCTGTTCAAAAAACTGTTGTTCTTTCTTGTCCAGCCCCAGTTTGGGTTGATAATCCCTGGGGATATTTAATTTCCCTTTTGCCGGGAGGGCCGCTGATTGTCCTGCCGCGCCGGCAGTGTTTCCCTCAAGCGCCTGCTGGGGTTTACCCGGTTGCGCCGCCGGTTGTGCGGCCGGCTTCTTGTAAAGCGGCGATTGTATCGACTGTTGGGCGGAACCTAATATCTTCATTATATACCTGTCTCCCCGTACTCACTCAGTTGCTTTGCGATCAAATATTCATCGCCTCTCTGGCCATCCGTTTTGCCGCATCGATGCTGCTCAGGTTGGCTTCGTAAGACCTGGAAGCGCTGATCATATCAACCATCTCGGAAACGATATTCACGTTGGGCATGCTGACAAACCCGTCTTCATCCGCATCGGGATGATTGGGGTCGTAGACCTTCACAAAATTGCTGGGGTCTTCCTGTATATCAGCCTTCACTCCCTGGTATTCCGTGTTCATCGCCCGCACGGCGTCCTTAAACGGGAAGTGTCTTTTATGGCTGGTTTTAAGAGGGAGATGCTCTTTGCGGAGCAGACGTTCAAAATCCGGAACCGGCTCGGTTTCCATCACCGCAATTTGCCGCCGATACGGCCCGCCCGTTTCCGTGCGGGTCGTATTGGCATTGGCAATATTGGAGGCAATCACATCCAGTTTCTTGCGTTGGGAACTGAGGCCGCTGGCGCTGATGTTCAACGCCGTAAAGATCGACTGAACTTTCATGGGTTCTTCCCTGAATTTTGGTGGCTGTTACGAATCATTTCTGTAGTTGAGTACTCTCGGAGTCATATCCGGCTGCTCAACCACCGGTTTGCTTATCCGTGCATTATCGGTCGAAACGTCCTTTAATAGAGGCCCGTAGTGCGTTTAAATTACGACCGGCCAACCGTGTGGCGTAGCTGAAGCGGATTTCGTTCTTCACCTGTTCGATGATTTCTTTGTCGATATCCACATTGTTTACGCCGTTTGGCAGGGCGCCCGACCGATCCTCTGTGATGACTGGCTGAATCTCCCTTGCCCGTATTCTCCCCAGGGGGGTGTGACGCGGATCAGTCGTTTTACCATTAAGCCGTTTGTTCATCTGCGTTTGCAGCAGTTCCTCAAACGCTACCTCCTTACGGCGATATCCAGGCGTGCTTACATTGGCTATATTGCTGGAAATCGCTTTTTGCCGGATCGAGTAGACATCCAGCGCTTTGCTTAACAAGGGGACATTGGTTTGGTTTAAAATAAAATTTTTGATCATCTGACCGGTAGCCTCCATGCCTAAGTGTCCTCACCGGGGGGGTGGGTGCAATGACTATGCCATTGTGCTGATTCTCGTCTGTTTACGCCTCAAAATGTTGATCTGTCGACAATCCCGACTGACCGGGGTGAGAAAGGAAGATCAATTTTGGTCGAGAATCCGAACAGTAGTGTTTAAAAATCGACAGAATTTGATTCCGAAGTATTTTGTTGCGGCCCGGCTTTATATACTCGGAAGAAAGGTATGCCGCCTGAGGTGTTTCTATGATACCGAAAATAAGTGATTGATCCTTACAGAAGATAAAGGCAAGTATTCAACTCAAGTCTCTGAAACACATTCAATTAAAAATCCTGATTTTGTCATCTGGTCTATTTTGCCGGCTAAGTCGCTACAATATTTTCAGCATTCGCTTTTTATGATTTGACCTTGGCTGTATTTATCCATTAATTTGAAGAAAACAATGCAGACGCTCGCACTTTTTCTTTCCGACGGTTGTACAGCTTACGCTTTTTTGGGGAAAACAGGGTAAATTGGTGTTTAATTGGGCAAACGAGTACCGGGGATAATTCCGAATCGAAATACAGGAAGAGATAGCAATTTGAACATCATAAATCAGGGGATCATTATGGTGAAAAAGTTATATCCATTATTGGGATTTTTTCTATTGCTGGGGTTGATGAACTGCAGCGCCACCAAAGTTTATGTCGCCACCTACGAAGCCCCCCGAAAAAATCTGGAAAGTTTTAAAACGTTTAGCATTGCCCGGATCAATGCCGAGGACCCGCAAATTGAGCGCGAGATACTCAAGCAGGTTCGCAGCCGCCTGGAGGCCAAGGGGTTGCACTATGTCAACAGTAATGCCGATTTTCTGATAGCAGTGCAGTTCTACACCGGCACGTATGAAGAGTACATCCCGCCAACCACATTGCGGATGCGGGATTTTAGCCCGGATAAAACCGGGCAACGGGAACGCGATCGTCAGAATTTAGGCGAACGGCGCACCCAGGCGGACATAATGAGAGCCGAAGTACGCAAGAAGACCAAAACCTTCGAAGGATATACTCATACCGGTTATTATCAGAATATTCAGGTCTATTTTGTGCAACTGCCGGATAAAAAGACCATGGAGATCGTCTGGCAGGGCGCCGCAGACACCATGACCGATGAAAATAACCTGCTTACCATCGCCCCGTTTCTGATAGACGAGTTGATGTCCGAATTCCCGCATAAATCCGGAAAACCGACGGCCCGCAAAATTTCCATGCGTTAAACGGGGCCTGCTTGTTCTCGCGCCTGCGGCGGGGGCAAGCAGGCGCCGTTCCGGTTTGGCCGGCGACGGAGCTGCGGCGATCTGCATTACCTATAAAATCCCTGGTTGTGTTCCGCCCTTCCTGCTTTTAAATTCTGGCGCTCGATTATTAGTAATTGCGCCCTGTAAAATGTTTCTGTGGGGCGTATCATCAATTGAAGGCAAGAATTTGGATTGAGTTAATGCTCAAATTAAAACCGCTTCTTTACCAGTTGCCGGAATTTCAAGCACTATCGGAGCTACTTCAGCAAAAAGGAAAACTGCATCTAAAAGGCATATACGGCTCTTTTTTGGCGGTGGTCATCAACTATATTCGCGAGATTAATGCAAAACCGCAACTGGTGATTCTGCCCCAGGCTGAAGACGCCGAAAAGCTGAGCGACGATCTGCACGCCCTTATTCCGGAATCCCAGGCGGTTTATTTTCCTTCCGATGAAATTATGCCGTTCGACCAGGGGATATTTTCGCCGGCGCTCTATTCTATGCGGCTGAACGCCCTGGCGGCGCTGAGTGAATATCCCGCCCCGGTGATTGTAACCACCCCGGCGGCCTTGATGAAAAAGGTTCCCGCCCCGGAAACCTTCCGCCGCAATATTCTGCATTTGAAAGTCGGCGAAGATTTTGAGCGCGAGCTGTTAATCGACTGGCTGGTTGAGTGCGGGTATGAGCGCATTCCTATTATAGAAGAGTACGGCCAATTTGCAGTGCGCGGGGGTATTCTGGATGTGTTCTCATTCGAATCGGAGTTGCCCTGCCGGATCGAGTTTTTTGGCGATACCATTGAGTCTATCCGCGAGTTTGAGGTGCTCTCGCAATTGTCGATAGAGCAAGTGGAGCAGGTCCGTCTGATCGGCCAGCCGCCCAATGTCGAGGCAACCGCCAACCTGATCGATTACTTTCCGGAGCACTCAATTGTTTTTTGGGAGGAAGCGGCCCGTTCGTTTCAGAAAATGAAGGAATGGTGGGAAGAGGCCTGCCTGCGTTGGGAGCAGCAAAGCAGCGCCCAGCCCCTGCCGACCTCGCCGGAGCAGCTTTATGCCAACCCCGGGGAACTGCTCGGCAAACTGGAACAGTTTGCGACGGTGCAGCACAGCCGCGTCCGGAAAGGAGTTGCTGCACAGGTGGATTTTAATGTCTCGCCGCCGGCCTCTTTCCGGGGAAACATGAAGTTGTTGGTGGAACATCTGAGCAAATACGCCGGATCGCCGGAGGGGGATGGAAAACGGCGTATTTTTGTTTTGTATGACAGCAAGGCCTCCCGGCAGCGCCTGGAAGACATTCTGGAAACGGAAATGAGCGCCGCCCCGCTAATCCGCTTTGTGGAGGGCGGACTGCACAGCGGCTTTTATCTGCCCGGCTATCATCTGGAAGTGTTGACCGACCACGATATCTTTTCCCGGCTGAAGATGCGCCGGCGCAAAAAACGGCTGCGCGTCTCCGGAAGTTTGATCCGCAACTTGCAGGCGCTGGAATACGGCGATTTTGTGGTTCACGTGGATTACGGGGTGGGCAAATACGTCGGCGTCGAGCGAATTCGGGTGGCCGGCCGGGAAAAAGAGTGCCTCAAGCTGATTTACCAGGACGATGACGTCCTGTACGTTACCCTGGACAAACTGAACCGTATCCAACGTTATGTTAGCGAGGAGGGCTATCAGCCCCGGCTGACCAAGCTGGGCAGCAGCGAGTGGGAACGGGTGAAAAAGCGCACCCGTAAAGCAGCGGAAGGCATTGCCCGCGACCTGGTGGAACTATACGCCAAACGCATGTCTCAGAGCGGCCATGCATTTGCCCCGGACGGCGTCTGGCAAAAAGAACTGGAAGCTTCTTTCCCCTTTGAGGATACCCCCGACCAGGCCAGGGCCGCTGAAGAAGTAAAAAAAGACATGGAGTCGGCCAAGCCGATGGACCGCTTGATTTGCGGGGACGTCGGCTACGGCAAGACCGAGATAGCTATCCGGGCCGCTTTTAAGGCCATTGCCGATGGGCGCCAGGTGGCGGTGCTGGTGCCGACGACGATCCTGGCCCAGCAGCATTACAGCACCTTTCGGGAGCGGCTGGCTAACTTCCCGGTCAATGTAGAGGTGATTTCCCGCTTCCGCAGCCGCAAAGACCAATTGAAGGTGCTGGAAAAATTAGCAACCGGCGAGGTCGACCTGGTCATCGGCACCCATCGGCTGCTCTCTAAGGATGTGCAGTTCAAAGACCTGGGCTTGCTGATCGTTGATGAAGAACAGCGCTTTGGCGTCACCCACAAAGAAAAGTTGAAAGCGCTGAAGGTTACGGTGGATACGCTTACCCTGACGGCCACGCCGATTCCCCGCACCCTGCACATGTCGCTGATGGGCGCCCGGGACCTTTCCATTGTCGACACCCCTCCCGGCAATCGTCTTCCCATCCTGACCGAAATTACCACCTGGGACCAGCAACTGATTTACAAAGCCATCACCTTCGAGATGGAGCGCGGCGGGCAGGTCTTTTTTGTACATAACCGGGTGCAGACTATAGACGCCGTGGCCAATATGCTCAAGAGCATCGTACCCAAAGCTCGGCTGGCCGTTGCCCACGGGCAGATGAATGAGCGGCAGTTGGAAAAGATAATGGATGATTTTCATCATCGGAAGTATGATGTGCTGACGGCAACTATGATCATCGAAAACGGGCTGGATATTCCCAATTGCAATACTATTATCATCAACCGGGCCGATCGGCTGGGCCTGGCCCAGTTGTACCAGTTGCGCGGCCGGGTGGGGCGCTCCGACCGGCAGGCCTATGCTTACCTGATCATCCCCCCCCAGGAGCGATTGAATGATACGGCTATCAAACGGCTTTATGCCATTGAAGAGTTTGGCGACCTGGGCTCCGGGCTGAAAATTGCCATGCGCGACCTGGAAATTCGCGGGGCGGGAAATCTGTTGGGCCACAAGCAAACCGGCTTCATCAACGCGGTGGGGTACGATCTTTATCAGAAAATCCTGCGGGAAACCGTCGAGTCGATTCAGCAGGAGACCTTGCCGGAATTCCACCTGGAAGACCGCCTGCCCCTGGTGGACGCCTCGGTGGAGCTCGACCAGGATGTGTTTATCCCGGATGATTATATCACCGCTCCCAACGAAAAAGTGATGATCTACCATCGCTTGCTGAACCTGGAAGATTTGCACCTGATCGACAACCTGGCCAACGAATTGTGCGACCGGTTCGGGCCGTTGCCGGAACCGGCGGAAAATCTGATCGAGATGGTGAAAATTAAAAAGCTGGCTTCCAAGCTTTATATCAAACAAGTTAAAGTTCATCGCCAGAAGTTGACCCTGGTTTTTGATGAACGGGCCGCTCGAAAAGATTTGTTTATTGAAAAAGAACTGCCGCGTTATATTAACCAGGAAATTGCCCCGCTGAAATTTGTACAAACCGAAACTCTGCGGGCGGTGATATCTCTGAAGGGAAACACGCCCAAGGACCGGCTGAGCTTTGCAAAATACTTCTTGCGTAATCTTTAACCTCACGGTAAATTTTTCGGCTGTTTCAGGGATATCCGGAAATTGTCATCAGAGGCCTCCCGGCAGGGATGTCTGTCTGAAAGACCCAAACGAATAAGCTTGAGGAATGCCGACATGAGACCCTTATTTATTACTGCACTGCTTGCGCTCTGCCTGTGGAGCATCACGTCTTGTCAGCAGCAGGAAGAGGTTGCTGCAAAAATTGGCAACCAGATAATCACCGCCGCCGAGTTTAAAGCACGGCTCCAAAGCGATTTCCGAAACAAAAAGATTTCCGAATTGAGCGAAGCCGACCGCCGCGAATCGATGGAAAAATTACTGGATGATTACCGCAAAGTAATGATGGCTAAAGAATTGGGCTTAGACAAAGACCCGACGTTTTTGAAAAGCAAACAACGCTTTTATGATCGCCTGACTGCGGTGGAGTTGTACCAGCAAGAGGTGGTGAACAAACTGGTTCCGGAATCTTTGCTCCGGCAATATTTTGATTGGCAGCACTATAAGATCAAAGCGGTGTGTATTAAAATAGGACACCGGGAGTCGCCGATTGTCAAGAAGAATCGCAGCCGGGAAGAGGCGCTGGCCCTGGCAAAGCAACTTACGGAAGAATTCCGGGCCGCCGATCCGCCGGAAGATTTTGCCCGGGAAAAGAGCGACGACAAGAAGAACCGGCCTGTCTATGATCCCTATAAGCCGGGCATTTACGGATATAAGGCGGATAGCCTGGTCTATTCCGCCCAGCCGGGAGAGGTGGTCGGCCCGGTGGACAGCGAGCGCGGCTATGTCATTTTCCGGATTTTAGAACGGGTGGAAACACCCCGCAAAACCCGTTTCGAGGATGAGAAACAGAACCTGATCCGCCTGATTCGCCGCAGCAAGGCTAAGGAAGAGCGCAAGATGTTTGAGGAACTCTCGGAAGAATTTCGCACTAAATATAATGTGCAGATCTTCGACGAAAACATCCAAACCTTCTTTGAGCGGATGTCGGCCTGGGGAGCTCGCCCGGATCATAAAATGTCCGATTTTACCGAAGAAGACCGCGAACTGGTCTTTGCCGAAATCAACGGCCAGCCGCTGAAAGCGGCGGAACTGCTGGACTTCTTCCAGAGCCGGTTGCTGCGGGATTATAAAAAATTCGGCAGTGCGGATGACATTAAAAAAGCCTTTGTACTATCGCAGGTTAACTTAAAAGTGTGGGCGTTGGAGGGCCAGGCCCGTGGATTGCAGAACACCCCCAAAATTCAGCGAGACCTGAAAAATTTTGAAGTGAATCACCTGGCCAAGCTGCTGGAAGAAAAGGAAGTCAATCAAAAAATCAGCGTCAGCGATGAAGAGATCGAGACCTATTACCAGGAGCACCAGGAAAAATATAAAGTTCCCGAGAAAATTAAAGTAGCGGCGATGGCCGTGCAAAACGAGCAGGCAGCTAAAAAAGTGGTGCGCAAGCTGAAGGCCGGGGTTGACTTTGCCCAATTGGTGACGGAATACGGTCAGCCGTACCAGGGGCAGCCGGCTCGTTCCACCCTGGGTTTCCAGACCCGCAAAGCTTCTATTAAAGAATACCAGGCGGTGGTGGAAAAGGCCTTCGAGTTGGGGCCCTATCAAATCGCCGGCCCGGTGATGATCGATCAGACGCCTTTTGTGATCAAAACCGGCGAGTTGCAGCCGGCGAAACTGAAACCCCTGGACCAGGTAAAAAACTTAATCAGCACCGAGATTTACAACCGGAAACGGAACGAGCGCCTCAACGCGTTTTTAGATTCGCTGAAAGTGCGTTATGCTTACCGGATAAATGAAACGGTGCTGCGGAGAATCAGCTAAGTGATGAATCGAACGCTGTTATATAAATTTTTGCTTTTGCTGACTATCTGGGCATGGTTCCAGTCCTGCCAGGATAATAGGCCCAAGCCCGGGGAAATTGTTGCCCGGGTGGGAGACGCCTATTTAACCCGGGAAACAGTGCTGAGCCTGCTTCCGCCGGAATTGGAAACCCATGAACGCGAATTTATGCTGAAGCGGATTATTGACCAATGGGTGGATAACCAGGTGCTGGCTCAGGCAGCCAAACGGGAGGGCCTCAAAATCAGCGAGGTGGAGTTGTGGGAAATCCGTAACTTGCAAAATGAATTGCCGGCCACAAAATTCCTCAAATCCCGGGTGCCCGGGAGCTTTCCGGTCACCGATCAGGAAATCGAGGATTACTACCAGACTTACCAGGAACAATTCCGCCGGGATGAAGACGAGGTGCACCTGATTCACCTCTACCTGGAACATTTGGATCGGGCAATTGTTAAGGAAATACGGTCGACCAAATCCCTGCTGGAAGTGATCAAGAAAAACTACCTCGACCGTCAAATCAACCGAATAAATGAACCGAACGGCGATTTGGGATATGTGCCGGTAAAAAGCCTGCAACCTAAATTCCAGCGGGCCATCCGGGGCAAAAAAACCGGGGTCATTTACGGGCCCATTAAAATTGAGCAGGGGTATCACTATCTGCAGGTGATCGACCGGCAGCCGGCCGGGTCGATTCGCAGCCTGGATTTGGTGCAGGATGAAATCATATCCCGCTTGCAGCTTAAAAAACAGCAACAATTCAGCGAGGAACTGCTTAACCGGTATCGCAAGGACTTCAGAGCGGAAACCTTTTATGAAAATGTGATGTAAATAGCGCTATGTGTGCATTCGCTGTTTCATTGCGAATTAATATAAGCATTTGTATGTGAATAAATAATGAGTGAGATGATGAGTAAATATCGAAGTATAGCCTGGCTGTTTTTCTTAACCGCTTTGATTTCCAATCTGTTTGCCCAGCAAAAAGTGGATGGAATTGCCGCGGTTGTCGGAGATCAGATTGTCCTGGAATCGGATGTGAACACGGTGCTGACCCAGTATAGTTTTCAAAACAAAATCAATATATTTAATGATCCGGTGCAGTTGAAGAAACTTCGCGGCGAGTTCCTGAAACGCATGATTGACGAGAAGATCCTGCTGATCAAAGCCAAGGAAGACACCATTACGGCCGATGAAGAACGGGTAGACCAGATTTTGAAACAGCAGTTGGATGGTTTTATCCAGCAGGTGGGCTCCCAGGAAAAGCTGGAAGAGTACTACGGAATGCCAATGGTGCAGATTAAACGGGAGCTGCGGCAGCGGATCGAAAACCAGTTGATCATCGAGCAGTTGCGGCAGGTGCGCTTTGCCAATGTAAAAATCTCCCGCCGCGAAGTGGAGAACTTTTACAAACAATACCAGGATAGTCTGCCCCGGATTGAGGCGACCGTGGATCTTTCCCATATCCTGCTTCAGGTGGCCCCCAGCGACGAGAGTTACCGGCTGGCCTACGATAAAATTTCCAAGATAAAAGAGATGATCGAAGCCGGGCAGGATTTTACCGAACTGGCCGTCAAATACTCCGAAGACCCCAGCGTTAAAGGCAATAAAGGCGATTTGGGATGGGTCAGCCGGGGCGATTTTGTGCCGGAGTTTGAGGAAGCCGCTTTTTCCCTGGAGCCCGGACAGGTGTCGGATATTGTGCAAACCCAGTTCGGATTTCACATCATCCAGATGGTGGAACGCCTGGGAGAGCGCATCCATGTGCGTCATATCCTGATTCAGCTTCAACCGACTAAGGAGGATGAGCAACGGGTGATCCAACGGCTGAAAGAAATCCGCCAAAAAATTGTTGACGGGGAAGCAACGTTTGAAGAAATGGCCTTGCAGAACTCCGACGACCCCAATGTCAAAAAAGACCAGGGACATTTAGGTAAATACGCGATCGGCGCCTTCCAGGTAAAAGAGTTCGAGCAAGTAGCCAATTCTTTGAAGGTCGGGGAAATTTCCCAGCCGTTCAAGACCGATTTCGGGTATCATATTGTGCGCTTAAACGGCCGGGAAGAAGCCCGGAAACTTTCCCTGGAGCGAGACTGGGAACGCATCGAACAGTTTGCGGTGGATTTTAAACGCGGCCAGGAGTTTGAAAAATGGCTGGCCGAGTTGCGCGCCGAAATTCCCATCGATATTAAAATTCAAATTTAAGCGGTTGAGACTAAAATCGCTGCACCCATTTGCCGGCCGCCCCCTGGTTATCGAGCGCGCCGGCCGGCCTGTTGCTGACAGAAGCACCTCATGAAAGAAACGCTCTCCTATCTTTATCCCTACCTGCGGAAGTATCGCTGGAAGTATATCGCGGGGATCATTTTCCTGCTTTTTACCAACACCTTTCGCATCCTCAATCCCAAGGTGGTGCAAATCGCCATCGATTATCTGAAAGACAGTTTTGATTTACAGCGGCTGGGATTCTACGCAGCCCTGGTGGTTGTCGTTGCTGTTTTCGAAGGAATTTTTCTGTTCCTGATGCGCAAGAGTATCATTGTGGCCTCGCGGGAATTTGAGTACTATTTGCGCAACGAGTTTTTTGCCAAACTGCTCAGCCTGCCGATCTCGTTTTATCAGAAAATTCCCACCGGGGATATTATGGCCCGGGCCGCCAACGATTTGAACGCCGTGCGCGCCCTGACCGGGCCGGGCATTGCTTATTCGATCAACACCCTCTTTGCCTTTTTCTTCGTGATTCCCATGATGATCAGCATCAGCCCCCGCCTGACCTTGCTGGCCATGCTGCCCTTTCCGGTCATCGCCTTGCTGGTCAATCGTTTTGGCAAAGCGATTTACCGCCGCTTTGAACGAATCCAGGCCCAGTTTTCCGTCTTGAGCAATATTGCCCAGGAGAATTTAGCCGGCAACAGCATCGTAAAATGGTTTACCCGGGAGGAATACGAGATTGAACGATTCCGGGAAGCCAGCCGCGAACATATGCGCCGCAATATTGATCACGCCAAAGTCCATGCAGCTTTTCATCCTTCCATCATGCTCTCGGTGGGCGTCTCTACCGCTGTTATC
>JAJRYW010000160.1 GCA_024275555.1 Calditrichota bacterium
ACCCTTACCAGCACCGCGACGGCCCTCTACCAGGGACCGGCGACCGGCAGTATCCCCGGCGGTGCGCCGCAATTTACCGGCAACTTCCCCTTAGCGCCTCCCCGGCCTTCCGGCGAGATTCAAGGGTGGGAAATCCCCAAGTGGGATACCGACAAACGGGCGCCCAATCCGCCCAATATGGTTGAACCCGCCGCCCCGTTGGGTAGCAATGAATTTGACGATATTCCCTCCGGACCCGTCGATCAGCCGAACCTGGTGCAGGACTTTGCCGGGATTCCCGACGACGCCAACTCGGCCGGATTTTCCTTTATCCCGCCGGACCCGATCGCGGCCGCCGGACCCAATCATATTATTGCTTGTACCAATACCGATTTTGCCATCTTTGACAAATCCGGCAATAAACTGCAGGAAATTGACGCGACGCTCTGGTTCGAAAATGTGCTCCCGGGGTTAGATCCGGCCCTGGTGGAGCCCTTTGGCGCCGCCTTCGATCCTCAAATCGTCTACGACCACTTTGCTGACCGCTGGATCATGACCTATATCGCCTCGGATTTTGTGGGACAATCCTACTTGCTGGTCTCTACTTCGGATGACGCCGATCCGTTCGGGATGTGGTGCAATTTTGCCATCCCCGGAAATGTCAATGGCTCTGCATTTAACAGCAACTTAAACGATTATCCCAAGCTGGGCCTTAATGCGGATGCGTTTTATGTCACCTCGAACATGTTCGACCTGAGCACCGGTTTCTTCCAATATGTTCAGGTGCGTATTTTCGAGAAAACCCAGTTCTATAACAACTCCTGTGGTCCGATCAGTTGGACCGACTTTTGGGATCTGCGCGATCCGGATAACCTCAACCAAACCCTCAACACCGCTTCAACCGTAGTGCCGGCGGTAACTTATGGAAATCCGGGCGTCGAGTACCTGATCAACGCCAGCCCTTACAATAACGGCACATTTATGACCCTCTGGACGCTGCACGATCCCCTGGGAACGCCTTCCATGACGGCAACCAACTTCCCGGTTACCGCCTATGAATGGCCTCCCAATGCAAATCAACTTGGCGGCGGTTCCCCGCTGATTGACGTGGGCGGCTGGAGAGTGCGCAATGCCGTCTACCGGAACGGGTACATCTGGACGGCTCATTCCATTGCCGACGGCTCCGGCTTGTATGCCCGGGCCCGTTACGTGAAGGTGGATGTCGCCGGGCCAAATGCTGTAGAAGATATTTCCTATGGCCTGCCGGATTATTGGTACTATTATCCGGCTATTACGGCGGACGCCTCCGGCAACTCGATCATGGTTCTGAACCGCTCCGGCCTGACCGAATACGCCGGTATCCGCTACACCGGAACCGTCGGTGGAGTGGCTCATCCCACTGCGGAACTAAAAGCCGGTGAAGCGAACTATGTAAAAACGTTTGGCGGCTCCCGCAACCGCTGGGGAGACTATAGCGGCATTGCCGTAGACCCGGTCAATCCGGATCATGTCTGGCTATTTGCCGAATACGCCGCCTCTCCGGCCAATACCTGGGGAACCTGGTGGGGAGAAGTAACCTATGCGCCGGTAACCTTCCCGGATATCCGGGTTGTTCCCACCTCCTTTACCTTTGACGTTCCCGTTAATGGAAGCGACGCGGCAGTCTTAACGATTTTCAACGACGGCACAGCGCCGCTGACCTGGAATATCACTGAGCAGCCCACTCTAACCATGAGTAAGAGCACCCGGGAAAAACCGGTCAAACCGTCTCCGGGGAACTCGGGTATTCCGCTGGCAAAGGGCAATCACCAGGTAAAGGGGCCCACGGCTATAGAGCTCTTTAAAGACGCGCCTTCTATCGGAATATTGGCCCCGGCCGCCCCGGAATGCGCCACAGGTGAAATCCACGACGACGGAACAGTGGAAAACGGCTATGGGTGGAACAGCGCCCTGGTGACCGAAGGCGAGGATGTCGAATTATTCGGGCCGATGAGTTTACCGATGAATTACACCCAGGTTTGTCTATCCCTCACCCGGACCGGGACAGATGCGGATTTTTCATTTGATATTCAGGTGTATGATGATGACGGACCCGGGGGCGAACCGGGCACATTGTTAGCCTCTATTCCCGTTACCGCCGTGGGTGTTCCGATCTGGCCAAGCGTCGCATTTTACGATTTTGATGTGACCGGCCTGATTCCCACCATCAATAACCCGGGGGTTTATATAGGCTTGCATTGGTTCCCCAATGTTGAACAGGACTTCTACATTTGCTCCGATGAGTCGCCTACGACGCCGATGCAGACCGGTTACGCCAGAAACGACGCCGATGGCAATATCTGGACTCCCATGCAAAACATCTGGGGCGGTTATCGCGCTCTATTTATCCGGGCGGAAGGCGGCGGTGTTGTGGGTTGTCCCTGGATTACCGAAACGCCTACCAGCGGTACTGTACCTCCCGGCGGCAGCCAGCAGGTGAATATCAACGTAGACGCCGCCGGTCTGGCCCCGGGAACCTACAACTGCAACCTGATCATCAACAGCAACGATCCCGATGAAAACCCGCTTATCGTTCCGGTGACGATGAATGTGCTCGGCGGTTGCTCTGGTGTGGCGATCGGGGAAGTGCTCTGCCCGGGCAATGCCCCGCAAAACAGCACCGTCACGGTGGAGATTAAAGTGGATATGACCGGGATCAACCCGCCCGACGACTTGTTGGGTAGTTTTACCGGCACTTTAACGTATAACCCGGCTTTAGCCAGCTTTAACTCGCACTCGGGAATTCTTTCCGGATTTTCCGGGGTGGTGAACGTGGATAATGTTGCCGGGGTGATCACCTTTAACGGCGCGAAACCGACCGGCGCCGGCGGAGTGGTTGATCTGCTTAATGTCAACTTCGACGCAGTTGGACCGATTGGAAGCACCGTGCTGATGGACCTGGAATTCTCGGCTATGTCTGCCGCATTAACCTTCACCGACCTGTTGCCCTGTTTAACCGTCAACGATTGCACGTTTGATATTGTGACGCCGTGTCTGCTTGGCGATATCAACGGCGACGGGCAGTGTAATTCTACCGATGCGCTGATCATCCTCTCCTACGACGTCGGTTTACCGATTCCCCAGCCCTTCCTGGACCGGATCCTGTTAGGCTGTGGAGACACCAACTCCGATGGATTTACCAACTCTACCGACGCCCTGATTATTCTCTCGTTTGATGTCGGTATAACCGTTCCTTTCCCGGTGTGCCAATAAACCGGTAGGTAGATGTGATGATCATTATAAACATAAAGGAGTCCATAATAATGAAGACCACAAAAATTATTCTCATCGCAATGTGCTGCCTCTTGCTGTCGGTCGGCTCTTTGCTGGCAGATAAAGCAATTACGGCCAGCGCCCTGCCGGCAGGCGGAGAACTGGTTTCCGGGCAGACCATCGATATTCCGGTAACCATCGACCTGAGCAACTATTCCAAAGAGACCGCCCTGGGCAGCTTCACCGCCTCGTTGCAGTGGAATCCCCAGGTGCTGGAATTCCTCAGTTGGAGCGGGGGCAGCAGCAAAGGGTTCCAAAACCCGGTCGTAAATGACCAGGACGCCTCCGGGGGTTTGCTGCGTTTTGCTCACGCAAATCCCTATGGCGCTACAGGGGTGGTTAATGTGCTGAACCTGAAATTCAAAGTGATTGGCAAAGCGGGCAGCAGCGCCTCCTTATCGTTGAATTTTACCGCGATGGCGGCGGCCGGATCGTTTGAAAACCTGATCCCGGCCTTAGACCCGAATGCCGAAGCGGAAAAAACGCTGATCATCAAAGGAGCGCCGCAAGAGTACGGGGTAAAGCACTACCCAAACCCCTTTAACCCCTCGACGGTGGTCGAGTATTCTCTCCCGGAAGCCAACAAAGTCTCCATTCGCATTTTTAATGTGTTGGGACAAAAAGTGCGGGTGTTAGTGGATCGCTTCCAACAGCCGGGCAGCTACAAGGTTGTCTGGGACGGAAAGGATGAATTCGGCAATCCCCTTCCCAGCGGAATGTACTTCCTGCACATGAAAGCAGGAAAATTTACTGCGGAACGGAAACTGTTGTTCATGAAATAAGCAAGGCCTGATACCGGCAGCGGTTCTTTTATTGAACCGCTGCCGGTTTATTTTGTCCTCAACAGGGTTATGATCGATTACCATCGGGATGTTTCGCAATTGCTTTTCCACTTTAACACCCAAGCAGGGAGGAAGTAATGAAAACACTTGGGTAGGAGGATCTAAGTATGGAAATATTTCAAAAGAATTCATACCTGCACCGTCTGTTTTCCGTTTTATCTGCTTTACTGTTTCTGTTGATGTTCAGTTAGAGCGGGGTAGCTCAAACCGCCCGGATGCAACAGATGAATACAGTTATCTCCAGCGCTGTACCTTCGGACCCCAACCCTGCCGCCGGAGCTACCATCACCGTGGCCATCGAAATTGATATGAGTGGGATGCCCGCCCCGGATGACAAGCTGGGCAGCTTCTCGGCCGGCATGACCTGGGACCCGGCGGTGCTGAGCTATGTCAGCAACTCCGGAATACTGTCCGGTTTTACCGGCGTGGTCAATGTCGACGGCCCGGGAGGTACCGTTTCTTTTAACGGGGCCAACCCGACCGGGGCCGGGGGCAGCTTTAATGTGCTGGAACTGACCTTTGATGTGATCGGGGCCAACGGCTCCTCCTCGGTGCTGGATTTGAACTACAGCGCTATGGCGGCGGCGTTGACTTTCCGCGACTTGCTGCCTTTCCTGACCGTCAACGATGGTCTGGTGACGGTTGGCGGGGCGCCGATGAACCACGCCCCGGTGTTAGACCCGATTCCCGATCAAAGCGTCCAGGAAGGAAATACGCTGGATGTCTCTCTTTCCGCCAGCGACATCGACGGAGATAACCTGACTTTTTCGGTGAACAACCTGCCCGCTTTCGGAACATTGACCGACAACGGCGACGGCACGGGGGTGCTCCATTTTGCCCCGCTTGCCGGAGACGCGGGCGTTTATCCCAACATCCAGGTCACCGTTACCGATGACGGGAGC
>JAJRYW010000161.1 GCA_024275555.1 Calditrichota bacterium
AAACAGGTAAACGATGAACAGAAATGGTAACAGTGTACGCATAAAACACCTTCCTTCATTAAAAAAACAAGTACAAGTTAAACTAAAGTTGATACAGATTTCCGCTGAGAAGATTGTTATCTGTCTGAATATTCGACGGTTGTAAAATCGCTCTCAGGCTTGATTCCTTTTTGCTTACAATGGGAATGTTTTGAGGATTTGATCGGATCGGCCGTTTTTATTCCTATTTCAATTTCAGTGTTTCTCAATCCTGGTCGGCGTTCCCCTGCGTCTGATTTTCAACTCGTGATTCCGGCAACAGGATCGAAGTAGCCCCCTGATTCTTACTTGGTCACATCTCGGCAGATAAACCCGTCGGCGAATCATGGATTTAAACCGGATATTCCACAACTCCATTCAGACCGTCAGCGGGTTTGCAAGAGAGATTGGTCATTTATGATGAGATCCGCGTTTTTTTCTTATCAATGACAGGTAAAAAAATCAAGTTTCAGTGTAAGAACGGAAAAAGAATTTTGCAACAAAAACATCCGATTTTTGAACCGATAAAGAACTTGATCGGATTGGCATTCTGCCCTAAATTTGCTACCCAAAAGCGAGCGGCTTTGTAGCGAAAATTGAGTTGGGATTGCGAATCCGCCAGATGAACAACTACTTTTCTCACATAACCCGGGAGGACCAATGGCAGCAGTGAATCCTTTTATTTTTCGCGAATACGATATTCGAGGCGTGGTTGGACAGGATTTGACCGATGAAGTGGTGGAATTGCTTGGCAAGGGCATCGGTACGTATTTTGTGCACAATGGTGTAAAAAAAATCAGCGTGGGCGGCGATGTGCGGCTCTCCACCCCCCATTTGAGTGAACTTTTGCAAAAGGGCCTTACCTCTACCGGCTTAGCCGTCATCGATTTAGGGGAAGTTCCCACCGGTATGCAATATTTTTCGCTCTATAAGCTGGATGTCGGGGCCGGGGTGATGATCACCGGCAGCCACAATCCGCCCGAGTTTAACGGGTTTAAAATCAGCCTGGGAACCGACCCGGTTTACGGCGAGCAGATCCAGGAAATTCGTAAAATTATTGAATCGGGCGATTTTGCTGCCGGCGACGGCCATAGTGAGAAGTACGATCTGTATCCGGAATATTACGACGACATGACCTCGCGCCTGAAGCTGAAGCGCCCGGTCAAAGTGGTGATCGACTGCGGCAACGTGGCCGGATCGCTGGTGGCGCGGGAGTTGTTCCGGCGCCTGGGAGCGGATGCAACCTTTCTGTTCTGCGAGCCGGACGGCCGCTTCCCCAACCATCATCCCGATCCCACCGTGCTGGAGAACATACAGGATTTGATTAAAACCGTCAAGGAAACCGGGGCAGAACTGGGCATCGGCTACGACGGCGACGCCGACCGGATTGGCGTGGTTGATGAAAACGGCAAGGTGATTTTCGGCGACCGGCTGGTGCTGCTCTTTGCCAGGGAGATTCTGCCCAAGTATCCCGGCGGCAAAGTTATTTTTGATGTAAAATGTTCCCAGGCCCTGCCCGATACGATCAGCGCCGCCGGCGGGGAGCCGGTGATGTGGAAAACCGGGCACTCCCTGCTGAAGAAAAAAATCAAAGAGACCAACGCCCCCATCGGCGGGGAGATGAGCGGCCATATTTTTATCCGGGATAATTTTTACGGCTACGATGACGCGGTCTACGTCTCGGCCCGGCTGCTGGAAATTATCTCCAACGGCAACAAAAAGATGAGCCAGTTCCTGGCCGGCGTCCCCGATTATTACTCCACGCCGGAAATCCGCGCCGAGTGCGTCAACGATGAGGATAAATTCCGTATCGTTAAAGAAGCGGTGAAGTATTTTAAAGAGAATTATGATGTCATCGATGTGGACGGGGTGCGCATCCAGTTTGGCGACGGCTGGGGATTGGTGCGGGCCTCCAACACTCAGCCGGTCATCGTGCTGCGCTTCGAAGCCAAAACGCCCGAACGCCTGGAGGAAATTCGCTCTATCGTGGTCGGGAAGTTGAAAGAGATAGGCGAAATTAAAATCTGATGGCGACCAGGTCCCGGTGTTTCCGCCGGGACTTTTTTTTGGAGTACGCATTTTCTCATTAACTCATAAGCAATAATGCCACAGAGCCGCAGAGACCACAGAGGATATTAAATTTTGTTAAAAAATTTCCTGCTAACGGTTCGAGAAGAATGCATGTTTTGTCCCTTCTCTGAGTTCTCTGTGTCTCTGTGGCAAAACAAAGATTGGCACGTAATATCAGTCATTAATAAAAAGTAGCGATCAGGAACATGTCGTTGACAGCCAACGCCGCGGAACTGCAAAGGTTTGCCGAGGATCTCTCCCGGCGGGCCGGCGCCTATTTGATGGAGCACCTGGGCAAGCTGAACGTGCATCAAATCTCCGAGAAACAGCGCAACGATTTTGTAACCCATGTGGACCGCGGCTCCGAGGCGCTTATTGTGGAAGAAATCCGCCGGAGCTATCCGGAGCACTCCATTTTGGCGGAAGAAGGCGCAACACATCAAAACTCCGGCAGCCTCACCTGGATTGTTGATCCGTTAGACGGAACCCTGAACTACATCAAGGAAATCCCTTTTTTCGGCGTTTCGATTGCTGTAGAGGACGAAAAGGGTTTGCTGGTCGGCGTGGTTTATAATCCCGCCCTGGATGAGCTGTTCAGCGCCCGGCGCGGCGGGGGGGCAACCCTCAATCGGCGCTCCCTGCAGGTGTCCGCCCAAACCGATCTCCGGCGGGCCTTTCTGGCCACCGGATTTCCGCATCATTCCAAGTACCATTTGCCGGATTACCTGCACGCTTTTTCGGAAATTTTCATTCAGGCCGCCGGGGTGCGACGGCTGGGCTCCGCCGCCCTGGACCTCTGCTACACGGCTTCCGGCTGTTTTGAGGCCTACTGGGAGTTAGGCCTGCAATCCTGGGATATCGCGGCGGGCAGTTTAATCGTTCGGGAAGCCGGCGGCGCCGTATCCGATTTCCGGGGCGGAGATACACACCTGCAATCCGGCCGGATTGCCGCCGGCAACAAAGAAATCCACTCGCAAATCATAAACATCTTAGCACACTACTTTAAGGAGCCAGATCATGTCTGATTCGTCTACCATGATTGGGAAACGGGGGGCTCTTTCCATCATGGCTTGTGATTCGGGCCGCCCCTTTGCAGAACGAATTATTGCCGAGTTAAACTCGATTTCGCATGAGCAGAATCAGGGCGTCAAACATCGCCTGAAGTATTCCAGCGATGTACGCTTCCCCAACGGGGAGATCAAAGTGGTGGTCGAGGAAAACATTCGCGGCGATGATCTCTACATTGTACAAGCGATTGATGATCCGCTCAGCGAGACCAGCGTGAACGACAACCTGATGTCGCTGCTGACTGCCGTGCACGCCAGCTATCAATCCGATGCGGATCACATCACCATCGTACTTCCCCAGTTCCCCTATTCCCGCCAGGAGCGCCGTAAAACCCGGGAAGCCATCACCGCCAAACTGGTGGCGGGAATGCTGGAGTTGGCCGGGGCGCAGCGGGTCATCACCCTGGATATTCACTCCGAGGCTATCCAGGGGTTCTTCAACCACGCCAAGCTGGAAGATTTGCACGCTTCGCGGGTGTTTATCGATTACCTGCAAAACATTATGCGCATCGACCCCACCAATATGGCCGTCACCAGCCCGGATGTGGGCAGCGCCGAACGGGCCCGCTACTATTCCCAGAAATTGGGGGTGGACCTGGCCATCGTCGACAAATCCCGCGACTACAGCAAGGTGAGCACCATCGAAAGCATGCGCCTGGTGGGGGATGTAAAAGACCGCGAGGTGCTGCTGGTGGATGACATCATCGCTACCGGCGGTACATTGGTGAACGCGGTGCGCCTGCTCAAAGATAAAGGCGCCGCGAAAATCACCGTGCTGGCCAGCCTGCCCTTTTTTACCGGCAACTGCAAAGAACGCCTCGACCGGGCTTATCACGAGGGCTTGCTGGATATGGTCATCGGCACCGACGCGGTGTTTCATGGAAAAGAATTTGTGGAAAGCACCCCCTGGTACCGCGAGGTCAGCGTCGCCCCGTTATTCGCCCGGGTGATTTACAATATCAACAATAAGCTTTCGGTGAGCGAGCTGCTGAAATAGGGGGATGGAGGCCGGAACGACCACCTTACATTTTGAGGCAGAGCCCTCGGAGAAGCAATCCGCATAGGAGCGCTGGGTCGAGATTAAAACTAATTTAGGGTTTGCTGAAAAACTAATGTCCGCGAAAGTCGGCCACTTCACGCCGCCGCGCCGGAGAGAGAGTATGGACAAGGATTTTCCAGTTCTCGCTTGGTTGGCCGGGAAATGTCCATATACAGCGCCTGTAGAGGTTTCCACAGCCTTAAATTCCTGACAAAAGAAGCAAAATAAGCAGCCAAGTATGCCACGATACTCATGGCAAAAAAGCTCATGCAGATCGTCGTCTCAGAAGTCTCTTGCTGCCGGGTGCGAACCCGTCCAAGACCGTATCGCCTTCTCCCTACCCCAAAACTCCCTTCAATACGGTTGCGACGGCGCTGTTCGGCTTGCCGGCGTTTCTTCTGTGCGGCCAACTCTTTTTGATTCTCCATCGTCACTTGAACCGGGCGCCCTAACGCCTTGCCCGAATAACGAATACCCAACGATTTTAAGTAATGCCGATTGTCCCGCTTTCCAAAAATCGTATCGCTGATTACTACCTCGGGGTAGAACCCATAACGCTGATGATATGCTTCCACCTGTTCTTGCAAGTAAGTGCCTTCGTTATAGGCGTTCCAACTGAAATGATCCACATAAGCTGCCCCATCCACCAGGCTCACCGACAACTTCGGACCAAATTCGACATCCGAACCTGCCTTACCCCGCTTGATCGGCCGAACCCACGGTTGATATAGATTCACAATCCGATCATCAATACGACGAAGCTTTTCTCGATACATCATGTTCTGCTGCTCATAGACCAACTCAATGGTCTTGATCAACTGCCAGTCTCGGCGTTTCAATACCTGCCTCGATAAATGGGGGCTAATCTCATCCAATAATCGCTTAATCGACTTGATGTTACGTCTCAGATACTGCAACTGCTGCTTGATCCCTTTACGAATGACCTTCTTGCTCTTGCGACGCTTCTTGGCCACTGACAGATAAGCGGCTTTGGCCTTCCGGCGGTAGGTGCGCGGCTTCTTCTCTTTCTTAGAACTCACAGACCACAACTTATCGATAATCTGTTCACTCTTCAAACGTGCTTCATTCAGTAAGCCTAAATCTGTCGGGTAGGGAATCTCCAACTCCGCCGCGGTGGCGTCAATGATCAACTCACCGCGATGCGTCACAGGCTTAGCGCCGCCATTCTCAACCTCATCCCCGTCCGACAACTCACGAACCGGCCCCGCGGCGCTCCGATCCCCATCAGCACCGGAATGTTCTGCACCCCCTTCATCACCGCCTTCACTGCAGGAATCATCTTTACCGTCTAACTCTGTTGAGGCGTTCTCTTCCGGAGATTTACGACATTCTGCAATCACATGCGTCAACTCTGCGATCGCTTCCCTGTCTAAACGCTTGCGGATGGTCACTAATAAAGAGGGATCAAACACTTGACGGTAACAATACTCCTCATACCCAAGAAAGTATTGCAGATAGGGATTCTCCCGAACCTGCTCGATAACCTCACGGTCGGTATAGTCCATCATCTCCTGAATGATCAATACGCCTAACTCAATACGTAAATCTTTGGTACCGCTACCCGACTTAGCCGATAAGCTACGGGCATAAATGGCAACCAAATCATCCCAGGGAAG
>JAJRYW010000162.1 GCA_024275555.1 Calditrichota bacterium
CCTTGTCCGCCTGCCAGGATCATCGTGACGACTTTTGCCATGAGTTATCCCTTCCGGATTTGCATTAAGGTTGCTCTTAATTAAGCGTCTCTCACACCGCCGAGTCAATTCGGCGTTGGAAAGGTGCATATTTTTGATTAGAACGGGAAGAAATGTACAACATTGTGAGTAAATATCCAACGATTAAACACTTTGTTTTTAAAGAATTACAGCAATTGATCAGCTCTATGTCCCCGGCGCAAAATCAGTTTGTTTCCGGAGTCCGGAAAAGCATAAAATGGCTACAGAGAACATTGTGCAGCAGATGATCTTCAAAATAACCGAAAACCATTCTGAGAGTGGCATTCCGGTCCAAAGTACTGTACATTTTGCCAAATAACACGGGAGGCAACCATGTACTTTCGTAATAAAGATCAGGCCTTAATCCGTGAATGCAATGGGTTGCGCTGCCATTTATTATTGCATGAAAACGATGTACGCGGAGATCGGCTGGCAGTGACCTGGTGTGAGTTGGCCCCGGGCGTTCGCCAGCAGCCTCATCGGCATGTGCCGGAACAGGTCTATGTTATTATTCAAGGCAGCGGCGTCATGACGGTCGGTTCCAAAGAACGCAAAGTGGGGGTAGGGGATTTGGTGTATATTCCTTCTAACACCATGCACAGCATCATCAATGACGGAGCCCGCCCCCTGGCCTACATCTCTGCGGCAACACCCGGTTTTGATGTAAAATCTTTTGTTGACCGGGGAGAAAGTGTCGAGACGAATACAAATCCAGCACGCCCCTGACACCACCTACTGACATTCCCCTTGTTGAACGCGCCTTGAAATCAGGCAGAAGTGAAAAAGCTTAGTGCATTTCCATTGGATAGCTATCGTGGACAAAGTCTTCTTTGACCCAAATTCTGCTAAAACGAACACCGGTTTTTTCATTCACTTGCACATTCTTCGCATCGGCGGGGATATTCTCCCCAAAGACCATAACACGTTTGTAGCCGTTGCAGCATTTCTCGGCGTCTTCCTTTTTTGCCCAAACGTGATTTTTTGTTCTACAGAAGTACATGAGAACCTCCTTGTTGATCATGCAATCCTTGCGGTTGATGAAATTATAGAGAACTGAGTTGATTCTGTTATCGTCACAATTTATGCGAGCTTCACAGTTTTTTATAAATAGTGATTTAACAAGCGATTAAAACCATTATTGTGCCGCTTCTGCGGTGGTGATGACGTGGAGCGAATCGGCACAATAGCGGAAGTGTGATTCTCTCATGTTCATCAGAGCGCCGTTAGTACACCGTAACGCAGGCCTAATCCGCCCTGTAAATCTGCAAGCGGAAAGGCTTACCCGGATTCTCTCGAAAACTCCTGACCCGGCAGGGCAGAACCAAACCGGAACAGTCTTCCGGAGTCTTTTAGATTTATCACCCAAAAATGAAGGGGAAAGACATGAATAGTCACCAGTCCATTTTTATGGCAGTCGCTTTAAGTGTTTTTTTTCTTATTTGGAGTTGTTCACCCCCACAAGAAAGTGATGCACAAATCCGGGAGGCTATCGCGGAAGGCGACCGGAACTTCATGAGCGCCTTTAACGCCGGCGACGCCGCCGCACTGGCAATGTTGTATACGAATGACGGCCAATTGCTCCCGCCAAACAGCGGGATGGTTTCGGGAACGGAAGCGATCCGGCAATTTTGGCAAGGTGCGATGGATATGGGAATCAAGACAGCCAAATTGGAAATTGCCGAAGTGAAAGGATTGGGACGCCTTGCTTATGAAGCAGGAACGTATCAACTGTTCCTGGAAGGGGATCAACTGGCAGACCGGGGAAAATATCTGGTTATCTGGAAAAAGGAGGAGGGAGCCTGGAAATTATACCGCGATATATGGAACAGCAGTCAACCGCCGGCCGGGCCGGGACAATAACTCTGTTGCCCCGGCGCCCCGGGACAGTAGGCCTTCCGGGGCCCCGGCCCCGGAAGAGCGATCAGGTGCGCCCAGTTTTATCCGGAGCGTGAGAAGAGAATTTTTATAGACCCGTGAATTAGTACGAAAATGAAATTGTTTAAAATTTGATGAGCGAGTTTCCCACAGCGGGACAATTAAATTGGGCGTATTTGTGTAGCCGAACAGTTATCAAGTGAAATTTCCCTACCCCGGCCCTCACCGAAAGCGGGCAGGGAGGCCGGTTTCCCCTCAATTTCGGGCTTCGTCGTGAGCTCAGCCGAACGGGGGATTAAGGGGGGAGATTACTATTGTATGGAGGCAACTACACAAATACATTTCATTTTTTCGGAGTAACTATTCAGGTTATTTAGCCTGAATAATTCATCACGCCAAGACGCCCGCGAAGCGGTTCCGTTGGAAAAAGCCGCAAAG
>JAJRYW010000163.1 GCA_024275555.1 Calditrichota bacterium
TATCCATCAATACCGTATCATTCTCTGGGATATAGAAAATATAGTCCCCCCGGTTAACCTCTTCTGGAACAGTGGTCAGCAGAAATCGTCGCTGATTCAATTCACAAAAGAATCGTTTTATACCCGAGTTTACGATATTAAAAAAACCGTCAAAATTGAACAAGTCGAACTCTTCCCAACCATCCTGTTGCTCAAACACCATCAACAGCTCCGTTCCGGTTCCGCCGGATTGAGTGGGATGGATGAGCTTAACCGTCTGGGCAGGTAAAGTTCCCGACAGCAGCATAACCAGGAGGGCCAAATTTATGATCACGGTACAGCGGTATTGACGAAGCGAAAACTTCATACTCTTCCGTTTCCTGAGTTTGGTGGTAAAGTGAATTTTTCTGTTAGACCGAATGGATGTGCCTGGAATGACGCCGGACAATTTACCATCTTGGGGCAATACGACCAAACAGTTCCTGAGATTTTTTCCGGAGCGCCTCCAAGGCGGAATTCCGGGATGTTGGAAAATTCGCCTCATTGCTTTGGATTTCAGCGAAAGATGAGTATCTTTTGGTTATGGTTGGAATGATTTTCAGTTTGACTTTCCGGCGGCGCGGCTTTAAATTGGGCGCGCTTTTGAAGATTCGGGGCCGTAGCTCAGTTGGGAGAGCGCTGCGTTCGCAATGCAGAGGTCAGGGGTTCGATTCCCCTCGGCTCCACCAGGATAGCCTCAACAAGAGAGGCGACATTTTTCCAGGCCTGGAACTACGAAAAAATCAATTTGGAGCCAGGTCCCACGCAATAGCACCCCGCCAAACCCCGCCAGGTCCGGAAGGAAGCAACGGTAGGTGGTCAGTCTATGTGCCGTGGGGTTGCCTGGCTCTTTTATTAACAAGGTGGATGGTGCGATGAGCTATGTGGTTTTAGCCAGGAAATGGCGTCCCAAAACCTTTGATGAGATTGTGGGTCAGGAACACATCACCCGCACGCTTAAAAACGCTTTACTCCATAATCGAATCGGACATGCCTACATCTTTGCCGGCCCGCGGGGAGTTGGGAAAACCACCACGGCCCGGTTGCTGGCAACCTATGTGAATCAAGAAAAATTGACCGAGGAAGACTTCCTGCACCCGTTTGCGGATGACGCCGGCGATGTGCAAAATCTGGACGTGATTGAAGTCGACGGGGCCAGTAACCGCGGCATTGATGAAATCCGCAACCTGCGCGAAAATGTGCGCTTTGCTCCCACCGTCTCCAAATACAAAGTCTATATCATTGATGAAGTTCACATGCTCAGCAAGGAGGCCTTTAACGCCCTGCTGAAAACCCTGGAAGAGCCTCCCGGCCATGTGATGTTTATTTTTGCCACCACCGAAATCCACAAAGTTCCCTTAACCATTTTGTCTCGCTGTCAACGCTTTGATTTTAAGCGTATTCCCACCCCGGCCATTGCCGAACAGCTTAAGTGTATTGCCGCTGCGGAATCGATTGAGATTGATGAGGAAAGCCTCTTTCTGATTGCCCGCAAAGCCGAAGGCGGCTTGCGCGACGCCACCAGTATGCTGGATCAGCTCTCTTCTTTTTGCGGCGGGAACATCACCCTGGAGGCTGCCAGGGAAGCCCTGGGGGTGCTGGACGACGAACTTTTCTTCCAATACTCCCAATTGATGCTCCAAAAGGATGACGGCCAAATACTGGCCTATGTGCGTAAAATTTTCGAGAAGGGGCATGATGTACTGAACTTTATCCAGGGGCTGGCAGAGCATTTCCGGAACTTGCTCCTGGTTGCCGCAACCGGCGAGGAACACCACCTGGAAACCTCCGACTACTACCGGAAACTCTATAAAGAGAAAGCGGTAAATTTTCACCAGAAAGATTTGCTGCACTACCTGGATTTGATTATTCAGCATGAAAGCCAGATCAAGTACAGTGAGAATCCCCAGTTAATGCTGGAGTTGCTGCTGCTGAAACTGGCACATAAACCCTCTGTGGTGGATATCCAGGAGTTGCTGGAGCTGCTCAAAAAAACTCCCCAACCCGTTGCATCAGCCCCGGCGGCAGAAAAAAAAAATGAATTTTCCGCCCCGCAGGTAGAAGCGCCGCCGCCCGCGCCGAAAATATCGCCTCCCCCCTCCCCTGTCCAGGTCAAAGAACCTGTTCCGGAAAAATCACCCGGGGAAACATTTTCTTCTTTAAAAAATCTGAAACTGCCCACAGCCAAATCCGTACAGAAAGAAACTTCCCCGGCCCCGGAAACGTCTAAAACAGCGGCAGAGATAAGCCTGAGCATCGACGAAGTGATCAAAGAGTGGGAATCGGTGGTAAACGCCGTAAAACAGGAAAAAATTGCCCTGGCCTCTTTTCTGCTGGACGGCGTGCCGAAAGGAATTAAGGGAAACATCATCGAGATTGCTTTTGATAAAACCAATGAATTTCACATGGCCCACGTGCAGAAAAACACCAGGACCATCAACCGGATAATGAGCGCATATTTTAACCAGGAAGTGGCCATTGAATGTGTTCAGTGCGACTTCC
The DNA here is from genome assembly GCA_024275555.1 of Calditrichota bacterium. Lineage (GTDB taxonomy): Bacteria > Calditrichota > Calditrichia > RBG-13-44-9 > J075 > JAJRYW01. The sequence continues at coordinate 2,521 of JAJRYW010000163.1, forward strand.
GGAGCGAAGGGATTCGGGAACAAATCAAATCCCCGGAAGAGAAGTTCGAGAGCCTGAAATCCAAAGAACCGGTGTTAAAGCGTATCATCGATCTGTTTGATTGCGAAACCCTGGACTAAGTAAGTAAGAAGGAGTTTATCATGAATCCCAATTTGGGCGATTTGATGAAGCAGGCCCAACAGATGCAGGAAAAAATGCAGAAGGCCCAGGAAGAATTGGCAAAGATTACCGTCAACGGCAGCGCCGGGGGCGGAATGGTGAAGGTCGTTGCCAATTGCCAAAACCGGATTATACGCGTGGAAATTGAACCGGAAGTCATCGATTCTGACGATAAAGAAATGTTGGAAGACCTGATCGTCGCGGCAACCAACCAGGCTCTGGAAAACGCCAAGAAACGTTCTGAAGAAGAAATGCAAAAGTTGATGGGGCCGCTGTTTGGTAATTTACCCGGCGATTTCAAACTACCCGGTTTGTAATCTGTTTAACTGCTGACTTTTAACGAAGATTGATATGAACTCGCTTCCTCCCGCATTGCAGGAACTGATAGCCGCTTTTGCCAAGCTTCCCGGCGTCGGCAAAAAAACCGCGACCCGGCTGGCATTCCATCTTCTTTCCCAGGGACGCCAGGAGGGTCTGGAATTGTCTAAGGCCATTTTGCGCGTCAAAGAGGAAATCCGGTTTTGCTCGATCTGCTTTAATTTTACCGAAATTGATCCCTGCCCGATCTGCCGGGACCCCGGCCGCAATGACAAACAAATCTGTGTTGTGGAAGACCCGCAGACAATTTTAATGCTGGAAAAAACCAATGAATATCGCGGGCGCTATCACGTGCTTGGCGGGGTCATCTCGCCGCTGGATGGTGTGGGCCCGGAACAGTTGCGCATCAAGGAACTGCTGCGGCGGCTAGGCGGTGTGGAAGAAATTATTATTGCCCTGACGCCCAGCACCGAGGGGGAGGCCACCTCGATCTACCTGGCAAAACTGATCAAACCGCAAGGAATCCGGATCAGCCGGCTGGCGCGGGGAATCCCCCTGGGCAGTTCCCTGGAATTTGTTGATGAACTCACACTTGGCAAGGCCCTGCAAGCCCGGGACGAGTTGTAGGCAGACACTCCGATCTCGCCATAAACCTCGACAACAATGTCGCCAGGGCAGCTTTTGTCGAACCGGCCGGAACAGAATCTCAAGCAATAAAGCCAATTGGTCCTGGCACGGAATTGGTAACTTTGCCTGCTCTTGAACATCTAAGTGCTTTCGCACCTTTTGTTCCCCGGCCGGCCGGGCGTCTTTGACAGAGTAAATCGACATCCCTCCCAATCCGGGATTGTCAAGCGAGCCCCTGGAAGAGGCCCAACATTTTCGCCGTGAGTGTGCCGACAGCAAACTGGATTATCCCTTGCGATGTAACCTTGTTTTTTCGAAATTTGCCCTCGTTTTGAAATGACAAAGGCTGGAGATTATGAAAAAGACCATTGCACTACTCTTTTTAACCGCACTCCTGAGCGGTTGCAGTTTACAGAAAATTGCTCTGAAAGCCACCACCGGCTTGTTCGCGTACGGCATCGAGGCGTTATATGCCGAGCCGGATATGCAAATCGCCGAAATTGCCATCGCCTCAAACTTAAAGCTGATCGAGGGGTTTCATCGGGCGGACCCCAAGAACAAAGATATTCTACTCATCCTCACCCAGGGATACGCCTCTTATGGCCTGGCCTTTTTAGAAGACAGCGACCCCAAACGGGCCGGCCGCTTATATCTCCGTTCCAGGGAGTTCGGCTTCCAGTTGCTGGCCCGCACCAAAGCGTTTAAAGGCGGGGTTCCGAAAAAAGAAGCGGATTTTAAAGCGCGCCTGGCAAAGCTCCGGAAAAAAGATGTCCCGGCGCTGTTCTGGACCGCCTTCGCCTGGTCCGGTTGGATCAATCTGAACCGCGATAAACCCCGGGCCGTCTTTGATCTGAATCTGGTTAAAGCAATGATGAACCGGGTGCTGGAATTAGACGAAGGCTACTTCTTCGGCTCGGCCCATCTCTTCTGGGGCAGCACCATGGGCTCAATCCCCAAATTATTGGGCGGCGACCCGGCCAAAGCCAAAGAACATTTTGAACGGGCGCGTAGTCTCTCTGACGGAAAATTCTTAATCAACGATGTTTATTATGCCCAGTATTATGCGGCAACTACTTTGAATGAAGAGCTATTCGATCAATTGATCGAGCGGGTATTGAAGGCGCCCCCGGATATTTTACCGGGCTATGAGCTGATGACCTCGGTTGCCAAACAAAAAGCCCGGCGTCTGAAAGCTGAACGAGATGAAATTTTTTAATATAAAGGAGAGAAACTGTGCGAAAAATCCTGCTTATTCTGATGATCATCGGTTTTACTTCGGGGATCTTTGCCAGAACCGTCATTAAATTTGCCACCCTGGCCCCGGAAGGTTCTACCTATTATGTGGTCATGGATTCATTGAACAAAGAAATCCAGCGGCTCACCAACGGCGAAGTTAAATTCAAAATTTTTGCCGGCGGAATTCAAGGAGACGAAAAAGATGTGGTGCGCAAATTTCGCTACAACCAGATCCACAGCGCCGGGTTTACCGGGGTGGGCCTGGGCGAAATTCTGCCGGAAGTCCGGGTGCTGGACCTGCCGATGCTCTTCCGCAATTACGAGGAAGCAGATTACGTTACCTCGCTGCTGTACGACGAGTTTGCCCGGAAATTTGAAGAAAAGGGATATGTGATCCTGGGCTGGGCAGACGTCGGTTTTGCCTATGTGTTCAGCCAAAAACCTATTTTATCCTTAGATGATCTTCGCGGGACCAAGATGTGGATGTGGGAAGGAGATCCCGTTGCCGAGGCTACTTTTAAAGCGCTGAAGGTTAACGCGACGCCCCTGGCCCTGCCGGATGTCATCACCTCCCTGCAAACCCACCTGATTGAAGCGGTTTATGTTCCTCCTTTACCGGCGGTCACCCTGCAATGGTACACCCGCCTGCAAACCATGATGGATCTGCCCCTGGCCAATGTTACCGGCGCGGTTCTGATCTCCAAGCGGGTCTTCAACAAAATTTCCCCGGAGAACCAGCAAATTTTACGCGACAGGGGGAAAGATTTTATGCGCGAACTGGTGCGGCGGGCCCGCATCGACAACCAAAAATCGATTGAACTGATGGAGCAAAACGGGGTGAAGGTTGTCAAGGTGCCCCAGGAAAGCATCGACGAGTTTTACCAGGCCGCCCGCACTGCTCACCAGGCCCTGGTCGGAAAACTCTACAGCCAGGAATTATTAGATAAAATCTATAACGCCCTGGATGAATTCCGGGCCCGGAAAGCAGCCCTGAAATAACCGGTTTCCCTAATGCATGGGGTGGAGATGAGAGCGATTCAACTGATTGACAAAGCGATTGCCTACCTGGAAAATTCCCTGGTCGTGATTATCGTGACCATCCTGGTTTTTATGTCTTTCTTTCAGGTAGTTTTGCGCAATTTTTTTGATGCGGGTTTGCTGTGGGGGGATATTTTCCTGCGTCACCTGGTGTTGTGGGTAGGTTTTGTGGGGGCCTCGTTGGCCACGCGCCAGGAAAGGCACATCAGCATCGACGCCCTGAGCCGGCTGCTGAGTGAAAAAACCCTGCCTTTTGTAAGAATTATCGTGGACTTGTTCAGCGTGGCGGTATGTCTTGTCCTGGCCCGGGCCGGCTATATTTTTGTGATGTACGAGTACGAAGCAAAATCGATCTTGTTCAACGACATTCCCGCCTGGATTTTTCAATTGATAATCCCGATCGGATTTGGGCTTATGGCCTTTCGTTTTCTGCTCCGGGCCATCGAACGCGGCCTGGGTATACGAAAAGCGCCTCCCCCGCATATTAAGCTCATCGAACTTGAAGAAGAAGAATAGCGCCGAAACAACAGAGGACGATTGCCAATATGACCACGTTATTTATTGTACTGGCGTTGATTTTACTGGCCTTGTACGGGGCGCCGCTGTTTACCATTATTTCCACCATCGCCATAACCGCTTTTTACTTCACCGATGTAGATTCCTCGGTGGTGATCGTCGAGCTGTACCGCCTGGCCCAGCAGCCGGTGCTTTTGGCGATTCCGTTGTTTACCTTTGCCGGCTACCTTCTGGCCGAGAGCAATGCTCCCCAGCGATTGATTCGTTTTTCCCATGCCTGGGTTGGCTGGATGCCGGCCGGGCTCTCCATTGTGGTTATTCTTACCTACGCCGTTTTTACGGCGCTTACCGGCGCTTCCGGGGTAACCATCATCGCCCTGGGCGGACTGCTCTTCCCCATTCTGATCAAAGAAAAGTACCCGGAAAAATTTTCCCTGGGCCTGCTCACCGCCTCCGGAGACCTGGGGATGCTCTTCCCGCCCAGCCTGCCTATCATCGTTTACGGCCTGGTCAGCGGTGTTAGCATCTACAAGCTTTACATCGCCGGGTTCATTCCCGGGGTCATCATGATTCTCATGCTTTCGGCTTACAGCATCTACACCGTCAAGGGCCAGAGACTCCCCACCTATCCCTTTAACCTGAAAGAAGCCTTAGCCAGCACCCGCGAAGCTATTTGGGAACTGCCCCTCCCGGCCATCATTCTGATTGGCATCTACGGGGGATATTTTACTCCGACGGAAGCGGCTTCGGTAACCGCCTTTTACGTCTTTATCGTGGAAGTATTTATCTACCGGGATATTAACATTCGTAAAAGACTCCCCCGGGTGATGCGGGACAGCATGGTGCTGGTCGGGGGGATTCTGGTGATTTTAGGCGCAGCCCTGGGAATGGCCAACTATATGATCGACGCCCAGATTCCCATGGTCATCCTGGATTTTATGAAGCAGTTTATCGAGAGCAAACTGCTCTTCTTAATGACTCTCAATGTGTTTTTATTGATTGTCGGGGCTATGCTGGATATCTTTTCGGCAATCATGGTAGTGGTGCCATTAATTATTCCCATTGCCGCCAGTTTTGGAGTAGACCCGGTGCACTTGGGGATTATCTTTTTAGCCAACCTGGGAATCGGCTACCTCACCCCGCCGGTGGGACTGAATCTGTTCATTGCCAGTTTCCGCTTCAATAAACCGATAATGAAGCTTTACTCGGCATCGCTACCCTTTTTAATCATCCTGCTGATTGCTTTAGTGATCATCACTTATTTCCCGTCGCTCAGCTTATGGCTGGTGCACTTCTTGTCCTAATCATAATTAAATGTTACAGGGTCTTATGAAACAGTCTCCTTTGCATATTCGGCCGGCAACCGAGTCCGATGTTGCCGATATTCTCCGCCTGGTAAAAGAACTGGCCGAGTTCGAGAAACTCCGGGACCAGGTTCTGGCCGATGAATCGGCTTATTTGAAATACGGATTTGGCGCACAACCGAAATTCCACGCCCTGATGGCGGAGTGGGAGAATACAGGCGCGGTCGGCTTTGCCCTTTACTTTTTCAACTTTTCCACTTTTGTAGGAAAACCGGGTCTGTATTTAGAAGATATCTACGTATTGCCGGCTTATCGCGGCAAAGGCATTGGAAAAGAATTATTGCGGGAATTGGCCGCTATTGCCCTCGAAAACGATTGCGGCCGCATGGAATGGTCCGTGTTAGATTGGAATGAGGACGCCATCGGATTCTACAAATCTTTTGGAGCGGTTCTGCTGCACGATTGGAAAATCTGCCGGCTGACCTCCGACAAATTCAACAATTTGCTTAAATAGTGTTTGGCCGAAAACTCGAGAGAGCGCACCCTGAATTGTGCAAGCGGCTATGTTAGCCCTGAAAGGGCGTCAATATTATAGCCCAGGGCAACGCCCTGGGAAAATTGATAAATCACCATTAACCCTGAAAGGGTGACATAAACGCTGCTATATCGCCCCTTCAGGGCTTTAA
>JAJRYW010000164.1 GCA_024275555.1 Calditrichota bacterium
GGTACGGCGGGTGGTGGTTATTTCCAGTTCGCCAAAGAAGATTCCGGAGGCGTCATCCCAATAATTGTAAGCCTGATGACGCTCAAAGGGGGGCTCGGGACCGCCTAATTTCATAAAAGTTACATGAGTACCGTTTGCCGACTTAGCTGCCATCGGCCGGATGATACTATTGGCGGCATAGTCATACCAGGACAACCCGAAGGAATCGCCAACCGTTTCGGTTAAGTTGTCCCAGGGCTTCACCTTGGCCGCTAAATTCTGCTCATCTTGCAGCGTGGCGATGCGGGCTTTAACATCGGACAGTTTCCCTTTAACGCGCCGAACTTCTCCAAATATGGAAGTGGATAGCGCCAGGGTAAACACTGCCAATAAAAATATCGTATAGATTTTCCGAACCATAGCGTCTCCTAACTTTGTTAATTAAAACTGGGTTAATTAAACTTTTTACGGGCTTCACTCCAGTGAAGTAAGATTAAAACAATTAGAGCATCATCCATGACCTAATTAAGTAAACCTGACTTTATGCGGCACTTTTCTGGAAGCCACCACCCCCTTTTCGATGTTTGAAAATGGGACAACAATCATACCAACCAGGGCTGGAATGACATCTACTTTACTATTTTTTCAAAACTTAACTACCCTAAAGCTGTGGGTTCGCCTTTGTGGCATTCGATTGGAATTGCCTATAAAACAGGAAAAAGTTTTCCTTCTTATACGAGACAAGAGGGGGGCTAAGAAGAGAGAGCTACCATACCCTGTTAGGGCGCTTTTACGCCCGGGGCAAGATCAACATGACATATAAATCGAAGGTAAAACACAAATCGTTGAAAAACCGGTAGGCCGTAACGCTTCCTCTTATTGAGCCTCCTCTATTTTTTCAGATTAGCCCCTTTCGGGGTCTTAATCAACTCCCGGCCGGCCGGGATTGTCGATTTTGTTCTGTCGAAGACAGCTTACTTTCGCACCGAAGTGTGCAAAATTACTTAGTAACTTGAGAGCTAATTGTATAGTTCACAAAACCTTAAAACCAATGACGGGGTGTCGTACTTTATGTGACGGAAATATTATAACCTTGCGGACTTTAATATGCAAGAGTTTTGTTCATTTTTAAAAGGGGAAAAAGAAGGATAACACCTTGTATTTCATTATTTTTAGCCTGATTAATTCATAAATTACTCACCCCGGCTGGCCGGGGCTAAGCCGCAAAGAAACAACATATTAGAAAAAAATCTGAAAAAAATTTAGTTCTTGAATCTCTGTTCCAACATATTTCTGAACTTCGCTTTTTTCAATACTTTGCGGCTTTTTCCAACGGAACCGCTTCGCGGGCGTCTTGGCGTGATGAATTATTCAGGTTAGAACCAGGCAGAGCAGAATCCGGCCGCTACAAAACTGTTTTGCGGTACAGGAAGCGGCGGTGCATCTACCACCACTCCTCAAGTTCCACCTGCAATTCGGCGGGCAGGGGAATCGGGCGATCTTCCGCCTCTAACCGTTTTAACTCGGTGATGATTAAGGCGATCTGTTTATCCACACTGTGCTTTTTATTGATAAACAGGATTTCCTTATCCCCTTCGACGAGACAAATCCCCCCCCGGAAGCGCCCGGCTTCCACCCGGGTCTCGATGCCGTTCTCCAGCAAGACATCACAAAGCCGTTTAAACAGCTTCTGGTATTCCGGGTTCTCTGCCGGACGCGGTTTTCGCTTCCGTTTACGCATGGCGCTAAGCTCTCCAGGATAGTTTTCAGCGCATCCGAAGCGCCCCGGCGTAGTGGCAGGCGTCGATTCAGGGGCGCTGCGGTAATTTATGGGACAATTTGTAACTTGGAGCTCACCAACACAACTACAGGTAACGCTCCTGGCCTTTCTTGACCAGCACCTCGACAGCATCTTTTACCTGCTGGGCATGGGAACGCCGGCAAATCAGCAGGGCGTCGCCGGTATCTACTACAACTAAATCTTCGACTCCCACCAGGGCCACCACCTTATCCGGAGAATAGACGTAACATTTTTTCGAATCGATGTTAATTAATTGCTGAAACTGGCCGGCATTGCGGTGTTTGTCTTTGTCGGAGATTTCGTAGACGGTTTCCCAACTTCCCACGTCGTTCCAGCCGATGTCCGCCGGAATTACATAGACGTGGCTGGCGCGCTGCATCACCCCGATGTCAATCGAAATGCTCTTTAAGGCCCGGTATGATTTCTCCAGCACCGCTTCATATTTGGGTGTGCCCACGGCGGCCTTCACCAGCTCCAGTTTTTCGAATACATCGGGCAGTTTTTCCTCAATCTCCTTTAAAATAGTGGAAGCGCGCCAGATAAACATGCCGCTGTTCCAATAGAAATCGCCGCTGTCTAAAAAGCGTAAAGCGGTTTCCAGATTCGGTTTTTCCGCAAATGTTTTAACCTTATGCACCCGGTATTTCCCTTTGCGGGTTGCCACTTCACCCGCCTGGATATAACCATAGCCGGTCGCCGGTTCATTGGGAGTAATTCCCAGGGTCACCAGCGCCTCGTGCTCGGCGGCGTATTCTATGGCCAATTTGAGTACGGTCTGATACTCCTTCACTTTGGCGACCACGTGATCCGCCGGGAGCACCACCATCACGGCGTCGGGGTCTTCCCGGGCAATATGCAGGGCGGCCAACCCGATACACGGCGCGGTATTTCTGCCAAACGGCTCCAGGATAAAATTTTGATCCCCCAGGCGGGGCAACTGCTCGGCAATAATCTCCTTCTGCTCCGGATTGGTGACAATAAGGATATTCTCATCCGGCGCCAGGCCGGACAACCGGGCATAGGTAGCCTGGATCATGGTGGAATCGTCTACAATATTCAGCACCTGCTTGGGCGTTTTCCGCCGACTGCGCGGCCAGAAACGGGTTCCCACCCCCCCGGCCATTAAAACTGCATACACGTTCATCATTATTCCTCATTTTCGATTTTGTCCGATTAACCCAATTTTAGAAGCCCGGGTTCTAACCCAACCGCCCGATGAGCACGGTAAAGATCAAATTAGTTCTGTAGCCATTTCTGGAGCGGCGCCTAGATCAGGCAAACTGCTCCGGATCGATAACGCCGCTGTAGACCAATCTTACCGGGCCGGCTAAGGATGTTTCACCCTGGCGATGATCAATATGCACCACCAGTTCGCCGCCGGGATAGATGACCGTCACTTCGGCAGGCCAATTCCAGATTTTGACCGCAAACATGGCGCAGGCAACCGCGCCGGTGCCGCAGGCCAGCGTCTCGCCCTCCACGCCCCGTTCATAGACGCGGGCGCGCAGCCTCCCTTCTTCTATCGGTTGAATAAAGTTGACATTGACCCCCCGGGGAGAAAACAAGGGGTGGTTGCGTAATTTCCGCCCTTCCCGGTTCAGATCGATTGCCTCCAGCAGCCGGGGCGTGGAGACGACCAGGTGGGGCACGCCGGCATCTACCCAGAGCATGGCTTCATCAAACATGGAGAGTTCCCCGGCCAGGCGGGAGGCCTCCATGATTACCCGGCCGGAGGGCATGAGAATGAGCGCCCGGGAGCCCGGCAATACAGCGCCCCGGTAGCGCCTCTGGCCGACCCGGAATTCCGCTTCGTCTTCGGCAAGTCCCAGGCGCCGGGCCGCCATCAGCGCGCAGCGGGCCCCGTTGCCGCACATCTCTGCCGGGCGGCCGTCCGCGTTCCAGTAGCGCATGGAAAAATCGGCCCCGGAAGCTTCATCCAGCAAAATAAACCCATCCGCCCCAATCCCAAAGCGGCGTTGGCACAGGCGGGCAATCAACGATGAATCGAGATCAGGGAATGGATGATCCCGGTTGTCGATCACAATAAAATCGTTCCCCGCTCCTTCCATTTTGTAAAAGGTGATTTTACTGCTCATGATAAAGCCAACGTAATTATTCAAGTCCTTTTTGACGGGATGTACAGGATTTACCGGATTAGCTCCTAAGTGCTTTCGCACACTTCGGTCCCCGGCCGGCCGGGGTGTCTTCGACAGAGCAAATCGACAATCCCGGCCGGCCGGGAGTCGATTGAGACCCCGAAAGGGGATAAATGTTTTTGTATGGCCCAACCTTTATGGTTCACAAAACAATTTTCAGTGTTTCTCTGTTATTCTCAGCGTCAAATTCTCAACTTGGATTCGCATTATAAGCTCTCATTTAAAATTGAGATTGACGCCCTGGGTGGTCCAGCGTTTGCGCACTTTAACCGTGTCCGGGTAACTTAAGTACGGTTCGGCAAATTCAAAAGGCAAACTCCTTCCCAAATCAATTTTTCCGTTTTGATTGACGTCGATCCACACCCGCAGTTGGTATTTTCCCTCGGGCAGATGCTCAATCAGATAAGGGTGATTTGCTGGCGCCGTTGCCCGGTACACCTGGCCGCTTTGGTATTCCCGCACCTGCAGAATACACTGCCGCCAATCCGGATTCCGGGTGACAACAGTTCCCGAGATTTCCCCCAACTCGCTCCAGGGCCAGGTGCTGAAGCGTGATTCGATCAGCGTATCTCCGGCGCTTTCGCCATAAATGCTGAACAAGCTATCCGGATCGATACGCACCAGGTAGACCGCCCCTTTTTCCAGCAGGGAATCCGGGACAAAGACCGGCTGCGCCGGGCGGATCATCGACCATTTTCCGGGTACATCCAGCGTGTCTGCCCGGAGGAGGAGCGCCCCGCGGTGCAGGGATTCCTTCCGTACCGGCTTGCTGAAAACCAGGGAGATCCGGGCGTCATAGCGAACTTGCTTGGCGCCGCTGTCCGGGATGACTTTCAGGAACCGGAAAACGGCGGTGTCCGCTTTCGCGCTCCCGGTAAAGCGGAACACACTGGCACTGCTGTCAATAAGGTTGCCGCTGGTGTCGCTAAGCTGGGCGGCGCTTCCCAGGTAGACCGATTCGCTCATCTCTTCCGTATAGAGCCGCAGCCGCGCCGGCGATTCCGGCGAAGTTTCCCAGGCCAGCACCGGCAACGGCTGCCCGGAGGCGCTGTCGCTGATCACAAAAAGCGCCGCGGTATCGGGACGGATCGCCTCGTTAAAACTCAACTCAACCAAATGCTGATGCAGCGCCCGGGCGGAAACCAGTTTGGGGGCCGTGGTGTCTTCCAATATCAGTTGAAAATTAAAATCGGATATGGAGGGGCGGAGACTGTCTAGCACCGCCTCGACGGCCGGGAAACCGATCCGCTCCCGGCCCAGGCTGTAGCGGCGATCATGATCACGATCCTCAAAAGCAAAGAGCCGGTAGCGTCCCGGCCGCAGGTATCCGAAGCGGTAGCTGCCGTCTTTGCCCGGCTGGGTAAAATAACGCGGGCGGCGGCTCAGCAGCGAATCGACCCGGGTGGTATCGCTGAGGGGATAGGCGGCCACCAGGACGTCGCTCAGCTTTTTGCCCAGCACCTGCCCGGAAATCTCGCCCCGGTCGATCACCGGCCCGGTGGAAAAGGGCAGGATAATCGTTTCGTCGAGCTTGTTGTTGCGCAGGTCGGTCAGCCCCCGCCCGATGGTCAGGATATAAGTTTGATCTTTCTCCAGGGAGTCATTCAGGATGATGCGCAGTTTTTTGGACCCTTTCCACTGGATCTCGAAACCGCCGGGCGGCTCCGGCAGCATCCAGACCTGGTTCTGCACCGTGGGCCGCTTGATGGCTTCATCAAACTGGATTTCCAGGTAGGCGAGGTTGGCCAGGTTGGTGGAATCCGGGCTGGGAAAGAGCGATACCGGGGAGGGCGGCGTCTTGTCCGGCGGGCCGCCGGAAGGGGCGCGCCGAACTGCGCAGCCGAGCACAATAAGCATCACCAAACCGGTTATAAGCCATGTAAACACCTGGTTCCTGGGAGGATTCATATTTCCGCCGGGGCCTCTTTATAAATCTGTTCTAAAAATTCTTTTTGCTCGGCCACCGAGGGCCAGTGGGGATTGAGCGAAAAAGGCGGTTTAATTTCCAATTCCAGTTTGGCTTTGCGGGGACGACGGCTCCAGCGCGGCCAGAACTCAAACGTATTCCGCAGCACCACCGGAAAAATCGCCTGGCGGGAAGCCATCAGCGCTTTGACCAGCCCGATTTTAAAGGGAAGCAAGCGGCCGTCCCAGCAGCGCTCGCCTTCCGGAAATACGCCCACTTTGCGCCCCATCGCTAAAAATTTGCCCATCAAATATAACACCTGGGGATCATTTTGGTAGCGGGTAGTTGGCAAACCGGAGGTGACTTTCAAAAACAGGCGTTCGATGAAGCCGGCGAAGGAGGTGCTTTTGGTTAAAAATGCGCTATAAGGGTCCCAGAAAGCGCCCAGGATAAACGGGTCCAATGCGCTTTGGTGGTTAACCAGCACCACCCCCGCCTGGCCGGGACGCCAATGCTGTCCGCCGCGAACCTGCACCTTCACCCAAATCCCCAGGAGCGCCCGGAACAATTTTGCCAGCAGCTCCACCGGCAGATATTTTTGCAGTTCAGCAGGGCCGGGGGCAGGTTTCGTCCAGCATTTTTGCCCCGGGCGGGGATAGGAAAAGCGAATCCTGGGCTGAAATTCCACAATCTCGCTTACCCCCTTTTCCCGGTAATATCGGCGCAGCCACTTTTTCAGCAACAATTCGTATTTCCAGGGGCTTTCGGATATGAAGCGGAGTTGCATAAAGGGCTGTTTCTTTAATTTGAACTCAAATGCGTTTCCGTTGGTGGTGATGCAGGTAAACTGGCCGGCCGCCCAATGGTAGATGCGATCCCGGCTGCAAAACTCCAGGTGATCGGGATAGAAAACCAGGTAGCCGTTCTCCGCTGGGGAAAGGTGTTCGATCTGCCGGGTAAACATATTTTTGTATCCCCGGAAATGCAGGTAGCGTCCACCCTGCCACAAACGGGCCTTGCCGCTGATGCGCATCATCCCCGGTTGAAGCTGCACCCCGAGCTGACCGGCCCGGCGCTGCAGATCGGCTGGGTCCTGTTCCGGGGAAAGGGCCGATAAAATATTCTGCGAATACTCGGCGGCGCTCAGATATTGGTCATGATAGGAAATGCGGGTATGATCAATCCGAATAGCGCTTCCACAGCGTTGGCAGTTCCGGCCAACGATACTCTCTTCGGCGTAACATTGCGGACAAAGAAAGAAGAAGGGATGAGCCATCGGCATTCACAATTTCCAGAGTATGGGGGGAGTGAATCGGATTTTAAAACAAGAAGGCCCGCACATGCGGACCTTCTCAAAATGGAAACAAACTTAGTTTTGACGCTTTTCTTTGATACGAGCCGCTTTACCTTGCAGTTCACGCAGGTAGTACAGCTTGGCCCGGCGCACCCGGCCAACTTTTACCACTTCGATTTTTTCCACACGGGGGGAATGCAGGGGAAA
>JAJRYW010000165.1 GCA_024275555.1 Calditrichota bacterium
AGCCAAGCCCGGCATCCGACATTTTAAGTCTGCGGTTCATGCCGGCGCCCCCAGTCCGGGCAAGCTTCGCCGGTCTCCGCGCAGCTGAGATCCCGCTTTATCAGGGAATTGATTATTTGTGGAAGTCACATTGCTCTGTTTTTTTTTGATAGGTCTTTATAAAAATAGAATAATTCCTTAAATATTCAATCAGTGGAAGATAGGGGAATTAATCCGATATAATTTTTTTACCACAAAATGCACAAAAAATAATTCTTAAGCGCTTATTAGCTGGTGCAACTGCTCACATTTATTCTGAAAGGCCAAGTGTTTGCGATTGTCGACCCTGCCGGCACATTCATTTTCCAGAATTAGGGGCTCGCAGTTGAAACCATCACGCAATGTCAGGATTTTTTTACCCATGATAACGGCATCTTCGATATCGTGGGTTACAAGGATACAGGTTAGATTCGATTCATGGCGCAGACTTATGATGATTTTTTCCAGGTCTTCACGAGTGGGTGCATCCAGGGCGGAAAAAGGCTCATCCAGTAGTAATAAATCCGGCTCCATCACCAGTGTTCTTGCAATGGCAATTCGCTGGCGCTGGCCCCGCGAGAGCCTGCCCGGGTACTTATCCCGTAACGACTCGATTCCCAGTTTCTTTAACCAGAAATCCACTCGCTGATCGGCCCGGGTTTTATCCATTTTACTACCGGTCGGTGCGTGCTTTCCATCAGATCCGTAAAACTGCCGTATATTGAGCCCCAGCCGGGTGTTTTCGTCCACAGTTGACCAGGGTAGCAAGCCGTGATCCTGCAGCACCAGGCCGGTGTGTGGCCGCGGTCTTAAAACCGGAATTCCGTCGATTAAAATTGTGCCGGAGGAAGGATACCGTAATCCGGCCAGCAGGTAGAGGAAAGTTGTTTTTCCGCAGCCCGATGGGCCGATGACCGACCAGGCATCCCCGTGATTTATCCGCAGGTTGAATTCTTCGAATATCGAGGGCCGGCCGCTATAAGTAAATGTCAGGTTCTTGATTTCGATCATTTTGGAAGATAATCGCCTGTAATGGAATCCCCATATGGCAGGGCGGAATCCAGCAAACCTTTGGCTTTCATCCAGTTCATGACATCGGACCATTGGCCGGCATTTGGAACCTGGCGGCGGGGATAAGGAGGAATTTTATAGGTATTTTGAATATTTTTAGGTATCCGGATTTTATTAAGCAGCAGCGCGCGGAACGATTCGGGATCCGTATTGATTTCCGCCGCGGCACGATCCCAGGCTTTTAGAAACAGACGGACTGCGCCGGCTTTATTGCTCAGTGCATGGATGCTGAAGCTCAACACGCTCACACTGTAATCCGGATTGGATGAATCAGCGATGACTTCACCGGCGCCGGCTTCCAGGGCACTTTTGGCCAGCGGGTCGGGCAGGGTGGCTGCTTTAAGTCGGCCCTGCAGGAGCAGCTGGTACCGTTCCGGTATTGCGGGGACCGACTTTTTGACGATTGTCTGTGGATCGAGCCCCCCTGCGTTCAGCAGCCGGTCGGTCACATATTCAATGATCGTGTTTTTGGATATGCCGATGGGGACACCGGCCAGACCGGAGGTGGAGTTGATCACATTACCGGGAGCGGACAGCAAGCGAAACAAGGGGAAGTGACGATACGCCTTGCGAGCCGATAGGACGGTTTTAACCTGAATCCGGTTGCGATTAAAATTGGCGGTGGTGATCATTTCATTAAGCATGCCGTCGATCTCACCGGACTGCATCAATTGATCCCTTTCCAAACCGCTGGCGACCGTCACCGCTTTTACGTTCAAACCATACTCCTCAAAATAGCCTTTGGTCTGCGCAACATAATAGGGAAAGGCGTCTAAAATAGGCAATAGTGCGATTCTGAGTGATGGGGGTTGGGCTTGAAGCTTCAAGGGGAAACAGACTGCAATGATCAACGTCAGGAATATTCCCGGCAGCATCGTTGCCTGTGTTTTGGTGCTTTGAGGCATATTCGAGTCTCCAAATTCAGACCTCGTTGAATAGTTCACTGGTTGAATGGTTGATTTGGTAAATTATAGTCATAATTTCAGATTGGCAGTTGGTGGCCAGGCTGAACAGCGAACCGCAGAATTTCGAAGGATGGAATCGCTTTGCTCAGTCTTTTTTAAAATAGACGGAATACATTCATAACATGTCATTTGAAAACAATAAATCTTTAAACTAATTAATCCGCAGATCTATGATTAGCCGTGGTTCTTGAGTATTTCAAAGAACAATTTTCCACCTCAATGTGCTAGTTTTCAGGGCGGATTAATTAACCCAGTCAAAGGTTCGATCCACGGCCTTTTTCCATTGCCGGTAGTATGTTTCCCTGACTTTGGTTTCCATGGCAGGCTGCCAGGTTTTATCGATATCCCAGTTTTTGCGCAGCGCTTCAGCCCCGGACCAGAACCCGACTGCCATACCGGCGGCATAGGCGGCTCCCAGGGCGGTGGTTTCCGAAACTTTGGGGCGAATCACCGGCACTCCCAGGATATCGGACTGAAACTGCATCAGCAGTTCATTGCCGACCATACCGCCATCGACTTTCAGGCTGGTCAATTCGACCCCGGAATCCTTGTTCATGGCTTCCACAATATCACGCGTCTGATAGGCGCTGGCTTCCAGCACCGCCCGGGCGATGTGTCCCTTGTTGACATAGCGGGTCAAGCCGACGATTACCCCGCGGGCATCCGAACGCCAGTAGGGGGCAAAAAGACCGGAGAAGGCCGGAACGAAGTAGGCCCCCCCGTTGTCTGTGACGGTTTTGGCCAGATCCTCTATCTCCGGAGCACTGGAGATCAAGTCGAGGTTGTCCCTGAGCCATTGAACCAGCGCGCCGCTGATGGCAATTGACCCTTCCAGACAATAAACCGGCCGTTGATCATTGATTTGATACCCTAAAGTGGTCAGCAAACCCCGGCGGGAGGGAACGGGTGTATGCCCGGTGTTGAGCAAAAGAAAGCATCCCGTCCCATAGGTGTTTTTTGCTTCTCCCATGTCAAAGCAGGTTTGGCCTACCAATGCGGCCTGCTGATCACCCAGCGCCCCGCAAAGCGGTATGCCGGCGCTCAACGGACCGTCTTTCAGTGTCGTCCCCCAGGTATTGCTGTCACTGGATGGAACGATACGGGGCAGGATTTGCCGGGGTATCCTCAGGGATTGCAGAATTGCTTCATCCCATTGCAGGGAATTTAAATCCATCAGCATGGTGCGGCTGGCATTGGTGACATCGGTGACATGCGTCCCGCCATTGGGTCCGCCGGTGAGCCACCAGATCAACCAGGTTTCCATGGTACCGAAAAGCGCTTCATTTTTATCGGCTCCAGACCGGGCTTCGGTGACATGGTCCAAAATCCATTTAATTTTCGGACCTGAAAAATAGGTGGCGATGGGAAGGCCGGTTTTATCCCGAAACCGATTTTGTCCTTGCTCCCGCGCTAATTCTTTGCAAATTTCATCGGTGCGGGTACACTGCCAAACGATAGCATTCATATAGGGTTTGCCGGTATTTTTGTTCCAGATCACGGTGGTTTCGCGCTGATTGGTGATACCGATGGCAGCCAGATCCGATCCGGTGAGATTCGCCTTCACAAGCGCTCCTCTGATAACATCCCGGGTGTTTTGCCAAATTTCAAGGGGGTTGTGCTCCACCCAGCCCGGCTGCGGAAAAATCTGTTCATGTTCTTTCTGATCCACACCGATGATCCGGCCGCTGTGATCAAAAATGATGAAGCGATTGCTGGTCGTACCCTGATCCAGAGCCCCCACGTACTTGGCCATTTTTTTATTCCTTAATTTTTATTTGTTCTGACTTTTATTTTTGGGTTATTTCATGGTACAGTTTTTAACTCAAGTGTAAATTTATCCCATTAAGAAACTAATATGAGAAATAACAGGGTTTACTATACTGTCAAGAAAAAGTAATATAAGCTAGTTTCCATCCATAAATGGCCCTTTTTTCTCTGAGCGGCGTTCTCCGCGGGTTTACGTCTGCGAAGTACGAAAAGTACGTCTCAACGTAAACCCTTGTGCGGCCTTGCTCAGAGAAAAAATTGCTCATTTCTGAA
>JAJRYW010000166.1 GCA_024275555.1 Calditrichota bacterium
CATTAAGCTCTCCTCCCTGGTCTCATCGGTTATGGAGTAGGAGACCCAGGAGACGATCTACATCGTCAAGAGCCGCATGATAGAGAAGTTTGGCTACGATGACGCCAGCGCCACGGATGTGTTGAACTATGTGGCGAGCATCTTCGCCCGCGGCGACATTCAAGATTAAGGGGGGCGAACATCATGCTGCTGCATATCGACAATGATCATAATCGCTTCCGCCAGATTATCAAAGGCAAGATTAAAGAGAATCTTCGCAAGTACATCTCCAATGGAGAGATGATAGGCCGGCGCGGCAAGGAACTGGTCAGTATTCCCCTGCCCCAGATTGAGATTCCCAAATTCCGGTTTGGGGATAACGGCCGCGGGGGCGCCAGCCAGGGCGACGGCGAGCCGGGCGACCCGCTCAGCAGTGAAGACGGCGAAGAGGGCGCCGGTCAAGCCGGAAACAAACCCGGGCAGCACATTCGCGAAGTGGAACTGACCCTGGAAGAATTGGCCGAGATTCTCGGCGAAGAACTGGAACTGCCCAATATCGAGCCGCGCGGAAAAAAAGAGATCGTTACCGAAAAAGACCGTTACACCGGCATCAGCCGGGTCGGGCCGGAATCTTTGCGGCACTTCAAACGCACTTTTCGGGAAGCGCTTAAACGCCAGATCATCTCCGGGCAGTTTAATATGGATAAGCCGATCATCGTGCCCATCCGCGAGGATTTCCGCTACCGTTCCTGGAAAACCACCCGCCTTCCGGAAAGCAACGCGGTGATTATCTACATGATGGACGTGTCCGGCTCCATGTGGGATGAACAGAAACACATTGTGCGCCTGGAGACCTTCTGGATCGACACCTGGCTGCATTTTCAATACAAGGGCCTGGTCACTCGTTACATTATCCACGACGCCCAGGCGCACGAAGTGGACCGGGACACCTTTTTCTCGGTGCGGGAAAACGGCGGCACGGTCATCTCTTCTGCCTATGAGTTGTGCGACCAGATTATCAGCGCCGATTATTCTCCCGAGGAGTGGAACATCTACGCCTTCCATTTTTCCGACGGCGACAACTGGTCGCGCGAGGACAACAAAAACTGCGTGGATATCCTGCAGAACCGGATTTTTCCGAAGGTCAATCTATTCGGCTACGGGCAGGTGGAGAGCACCTACGGCAGCGGCGAGTTTATCGATTTCCTGGACGAGCACTGCAAAGAAGCAGAAAACGTGGTGCTCTCCTACATCCCGGACAAGGATTCCATTTACGACTCCATCAAAGATTTTTTGGGGAAAGGACGATGAGAACACTCACAGTTAAAGATATTGCCGCCTTGCAGCCCAAAATCGAGAAGATTGCCGCCGACTATGGGCTTGATTTTTTCCCGGTTGTCTTCGAACTGGTAGATTACGACACGGTCAGCCAATTGGCGGCTTACGGCGGATTCCCGGTGCGCTATCCGCATTGGCGTTTCGGGATGGAGTATGATCAACTCTCCAAGGGTTACAAATACGGCCTGCAGAAAATCTACGAGATGGTTATCAACACCAATCCCTGCTACGCCTACCTGATGAAATCCAACCCGATTGTGGATCAAAAGCTGGTGATGGCGCATGTCTACGCCCACTGCGATTTTTTCAAGAACAACTATTACTTTGCCCACACCAACCGCAAGATGATCGACGAGATGGCCAACCATGCCATCCGGGTGCGCCGCTATATCGATCTGCACGGGCTGGATACGGTGGAGGATTTTATCGACACCTGCCTCTCGCTGGAAAACCTGATTGATTATCACTCGCCCTATATTAAGCGGAAGACCGATTCCGAAGTGAACAATGGGGAACCTCTCAAACACCCCATGAAACTGCGCAGTAAGCGCTACATGGAAAAATACATCAACCCGCCGGAATTTATCGAGGCCCGGGAAAAGGAGATGGCCCGGGAACGCCCCAGCCAACGCAATCTCCCCGACCAGCCGGAGCGGGATGTGCTGCTCTTTTTAATGGAACACGCCCCGCTGGAAAATTGGCAGCACGATATTCTGGGAATCATTCGCGAAGAAGCCTACTATTTTGCCCCCCAGGGAATGACGAAAATCATGAACGAAGGCTGGGCCACCTACTGGCACTCCACCATGATGACCCAAAATATTCTCCAGCCGTTCGAGCTGGTGGACTATGCCGAACACCATTCCGGAACCGTGGCCAGTCAGCCCGGCCGGCTCAATCCCTACCGAATGGGCGTACTGCTCTTCAAAGATATTGAAGAGCGCTGGAATAAAGGAAAGTATGGTAAAGAATACCAGGAGTGCGCCAATCTGGATGAGAAAAAAAAGTGGGATAAAAAAACAGGTAAAGGGCGGGAAAAGATATTTGAAGTGCGAAAATTATATAACGATATTAATTTTATCGACACCTTTCTAACGGAAGAATTTTGTCGGGAACATAAGCTGTTTTCTTTCGCATACAATAAGAGCAACAAGCGTTACGAAATCGAATCCCGCGAGTTTCGGCTCATCAAACAGCGTTTGCTGCAAAGCTTAACCAATTTGGGCCAGCCGGTGATTAAAGTGACCGAAGCCAACTATCAAAACCGGGGCGAACTGATGCTGAAACACGAGTATGAACATACCGAATTGGATCTGGAATTTGCCTCGGACACGCTGCGCAATTTACACCGGCTCTGGAAACGCCCGGTTCATATTCACTCGGTATTGGATGAAAAAGAGGCCATCCTCAGCTTTGATGGAAATGAGTTTAAACATGAATGGATTACGGAAAACTAACCTATGGAGGATCGCATGATGAACTATGGAAAAACACTCTTAGAACGCATTCGAGAAGAAAAAAGCAAAGCGGTCTATTCCGACAGCAAAAACAAGTTTTTCTACCTGCAACACCAGATAGACGATTTTCAATTTCAAGTCCGTTTTAAAGAGATTGAGAAATACGGTATATTGCTGGATTACCTGGCCATCCATTGCCAAAAACCGCTGATGGACGTATCCGTGATCAACCGGAGGCTGGACGAACAAGTCGCCGCCATCCAGGAGCGGATCACCTTTCTCCTGGAGGATTTCCGGTTGCTGGAAATGGATCGCCAGAACAAAAAGGCGCAGTTGCGCAGCTATCCGCCCTACAGCCAGGAAAATTCCAAATTTTATTACGAGATTGTATTGGATGAAGGATGCAGCCTGCATTTTCAACGTTACGAATATTCCCGCGATCATCGCCGCTATGAAAAAATTACTTCGCAACTCACCATCGAAATTTTTGAGCGGCTGGTGAATGAATTTGTGAATATTTTGAAAGGATAGTTTTTCGGCAAGGCGGTCGGAGTTGCTCCGATCGCCGGCTTGTTTGTTTTGATCGTAATTATTCAGCTATTGATTTTTGACGGGATTAACCGGATTGACAGGCTGAAAGTTATCTTGTTTATCTGGAAATTTGAACTTTTGATTGATTTATTAGGGCCTTGACAGAGCTACCTGATCACCCTTTTGGGTAGTTACCAACAATTCATAACCGTTTTTTTACCGCCAGCCAGCTTACTTTTGAACAGATGAGCTATAAGACTCAGGAACAAAGCACATACCATTTACCACCATGTCTTTGATTCTGAGAGGAAGAAATATTGGATAAATGGCCTTGATTTACTGGATATTCACTACCGTGCACATTTTCAATTTAGTTGTCGTATTTCCATAGGCTTGAATTCCACCTTATGCGTAAGGACTTGATTATCAATAAATTGTATACTCCTTAGACCGAGTTGAAACAAGCTCAAGTCGCA
>JAJRYW010000167.1 GCA_024275555.1 Calditrichota bacterium
CGGCGCTGTCGGCTTCCATCTCAAAAATGGGCAGCATGGGAATCAGGTGTGCGCCGCCGTCGCGGATGGCGTAGGGGGGGAAGGTGCGAAAACGCAGCCGAACCCGGGCGTCCAACACGCCGCTGAGAGCCGCCGGAACAGGAATCTCGTAACGGGCGATTTTCGTCTCGAAAGGAGCAATGCTGCGGATGGTAATCGAATCCGCGGTGATCACATTGGCCGGCTGTCCGTTCAGATGAAGCTGGCTTTGAAAGAGCACCAGGTCGGGATCGCCGTTGGGATTCAATGCGCTGTTGGCGTCCATCAAATCGCCGTTGGCGTCAAAATAACCGGAGGTGTAGAGGGTATCTGCGCCGTTGGCAACGGTGATTTCCAGCCACATCTGCCGCACAAAGGTGACCGAAGAGGGCACATCGTGCCCGGTTTTATCGTTGATAACCGATACATTCAGTTGCAGGTTAGAGCCGGCCTGAACCTGGGAGGGGAACTCCACATTCATCGTTACGGAATTTTGGAGAAGCTGCTCGATTTTGGCCCGCTGCTCAGGTTTGTTGGGGAAGTCGTACAGCAAGGCGATGTCCACGCCGATAAAATCGTGCCGGTGCAGGTTATCCCGCTGGGGGGCGCCCGGGGCGGCCTGGCCGGTGTAAGTGGGCATGTGGCAATCCTGGCACTCCACCCCCATGGCCATGTAGGGACTCTCGGCCCATTCGGTGAAAGTGATCTCAGCGGGCAGGCCGGCTGCGTTTACAAAGTTGTGGCAGGGAAGACAGGCTTCGGATTTGCGATAAAAAGGCAGCGCCGCCGAGGTGTGGAAGCTGTTTTCTACCGGATCGCTGATGGAGGCGTAGCGGTTTCCGCTCTTGACATCATAATGATAGACCGCTTCTCCGAAGGCGGTGGGCGAGGCCCGGTTCATCAGGTGGCAGGCGTCGCAGGTAATGCCTTCTTTCACCAGCGGATCGGCATCTTCTTTGTCGAAACCCACCGGGGTTTGGCCGGTAAGCACCGCAATGGGGCTGTGGCATTGCACACAGGCCGACCCCAGTTCCTCCGCTCCCAGTTGATCGATCAGGCTGTTCATCCAGATTGTGTTTACCGGATCGATAAAAGCATAGGCGTGCATGGAACCGCTCCACTCATCATAGTAAGTCGGATGGCAACTGGCGCACTCGTTGGCGGAAGAAAAATCGGAAAGTTGAAATGGAGGAGCGGGAGGATCGAGATTTTCCCCCGGCTGGGTGGAATCCTTGGAACAGCTTCCGAAAAGACTGATCAGGAGAAATGAGAGAAGCAGCGATATGATCTGAACACGATAAGCCCTATTCATAGTACACCCCTTGTGCTAAACGGTCGGTAAGAAATCTTTTTGCGACGCCGCCCCCGGGCGGCAATTACAATTTATATGAACGCCTGAAATGTCGGCAGATATAAACGTTCCGAACCTAACGAAGGGATCAAGTACGATTGATAATAGCATAATTCATTTAAAAATGCCAAAGAAAATCAAAAGAAGTTGTCTTTGCGACAGGTCGTCGCTCGAAGCCTGAACCCTAACCGGCGCCTCTATCGCTAAACAGGTTGCCTTTGGGCGAGCAGGGAATTAACTATAGCCGGTATAATACGCCTGGCCGGACAGCCTCTCGGCGCAACGGCGTTTTCCGGTCATGATAGAATTTTTAAGAAAGGTACACAGAATGAAAAAGAAGAAGTTATTGATTTTTATCGGGGCGGCGTTATTGTTTTTTCTATTAGCGCTTGCCTCCATTCCCAACAACGGAGATAAGAAGTTGTCCGATTTGTCCGGTGTGATTCTGGCCCCGCCGCAGGGCTACACCATTGTTGCCCTGGAGAATCAAGGCCGGGAACTTACCGACCGGCAAGCAGCGCAGGAATTGCAAGGGTTGATCGAGCGTTACCCGGCGGAAAAAAAACTGGCGCTGAAATTTTCCCATTCCGGTGCAGACGGCTATATTATGGTAGACCTGGAGAAGGACTTTATCCAGAAAATTGCCGCAAACGAATTTGGCACAGTTGTGCAAACCACCTGGCGCGGCTCGGCCCGGGAGCGGCTGCGCTGGCGCCTTGCCAATGGGGATTTTACTCCGGAAGGGTTCGCCGAGCCGGTAAGCCGGAATTTGTATCACTAAACGCCAACGACAACGTGGCTCACGTCGGAGCAGGCCGGCAAGGCTCCGGGAGACATCAAGTCAATTTTAGCTTCGAAGCCGGCAAATAAGAAAGTGTTGTTTATTTAAGTGCGATTATTTGCGTCGGGCAGGGGGGGGTCTGCCTAATCCGCAATCCCCCTTCCGCAATCCTCAATCCGGCCGTCTCAATCCCCTATTCGTAGCGCCCGCCTGCCGCATTTGCTCAGAATTATATTTTAAGACGAACGTAGGTTGTTAGCCAAAGCAGATTAGTCGCCGCGGCGGGCATGGCCCGCCTGCCGCATTTGCTCAGAATTACATTTTAAGACGAACGTAGGTTGTTAGCCAAAGCAGATTAGTAGCTGCGGCGGGCATGGCCCGCCTGCCGCATCCGCTCAGAATTACATTTTAACTGATGTTACGCGCTTACCGGTTTTTTGCTGTTGAGTCACAGAATACTCCGAGAAACAATTAAATATAAAGCTCTGTCTGACTAAATATTTTTATTGTCTTTAAATTGTCAAATGCAATTCAAGTTTTTTAACTCTCTTTTTAAAAATCTCTGCGACCTCTGCGTCTCCGCGGCAAATTGC